>CAYPTV010000379.1:0-3552 GCA_964413505.1 uncultured Bifidobacteriaceae bacterium
GATAAATGCTCGCATCTGTCGCGCGCCCACGCCATCCCCAATTCTGGTGACAGCGGGAGTGCGAGGCGGGTTTGCAGGTGGCCCGCAGAAGTGCGGTTGTATGAAGCCGGGGGATCTGCGCTGATTGGAAATAACAAAACGGATGGCTGCTCAAAGCTTCAGGGTTTCAAGAGGCCGGACATCCGCTCATTGGATTTGCGCTTAAGTTCCAAGGCCTTCGCCAAGTTGTTTTGCGCGCTGGCGTAATCTGGTTTGAGCCGGATGGCTTCCTGAAATTCTTTGATGGCCTCGTCGGTCTGACCCCGTTGAAGGAGAATGATGCCGAGGTTGTTGTGGGCCTGGACGTAATCAGGTTTGAGGCGGATGGCTTCACTAAACTGATTGATTGCCGCGTCCATTTTGTTTTGCTTGGCCAAAACGATGCCGAGGTTGTAGTGAGCCTCGGCGTCTGCCGGCTTGAAGTGGATTGCGGCCCGGAATTCAGTGCCCGCCGCTTCCGTCCGTCCTTCGTTGAGGAGCGTTAGGCCGAGGTTATTGTGGGCCTCGGCGTCGTCCGGTTCCAGCCGGAGGGTTTCCTGAAACTGGCTGATGGCCGCGTCGGTCCGGCCTTGGTTCAGAAGCGCGGTGCCGAGGTTATAATGGGCCTCGGCATCATCTGGTTTGAGGCGGATGGCCGCCTGATACTGACTGATTGCCGCGTCCGTTCGGCCTTGATTCAGGAAGGCGTTGCCAAGATTGTCATGGGTCTGGCCATTCTCTGGTTTAAGGCGCAGGGAATTTTGGTATTCGCTGATGGCTTCATCGGTCCGGCCTTCCGTAAACAGGGCGATACCTAGGTCGTTGTGGGCTTCAGCGCTCTCCGGTTTGAGGCGGAGGGATTCCTGAAACTGGCTGATCGCCGCTTCGGTCCGGCCTTGGTGCAGGAGCATGGAGCCGAGGTTGATGTGGGCCAGCCAGCAAGCGGGATTTTTGGCGAGCGTGTCCTTCCACAACGTTTCTTGATCCGAATAGATGTGCGACTGTTTCCAAGTCCAAAACGCCAGGCCCAGTGGCAGCGCGATCGCCGCGAATGGGATTGGCCGAAAAATTCTCGTCAGCCCGGCCGCCGCCAGTGCCATCAACCCCACGCCGGCCAGATATTGAAAATGGTCCGCGACAAACGAGTAGCGCATCGGATAAATATTTGCGAAGCCAAGCGCCGGAAGCAGTGTGCCGCCGAAAAATAGCGCCGCGACCAGCGGTCCACGGCCGATACGCCTGCGCAGGTGCCACAGCCCCGCCACCACCGCCAGCGCCGCCGCCGGAAATGCCCACTGCCACCATTCGCCCGCATTGATCTGCCAGCGCGGGTAGATGAACGTGAGGTTTGTGGGCCAGCACAATTTTCCCGCATAAAACCAAAGTGCCCGTCCGGCTATCAGGCATCGTTCGGAAAAATTGATGGCCCACTCCGGCCCTTGGGCACCCACTTGGGTGCGCTCAAGCCATGCGGTCAACCAACCCAATCCCGCCCCCGCCATGAAGAATGGCAGTAATGGCCAGACATCACGCATAGCCAGACGCCCGCGTTTCCACCAGATCACCAGCAGCAGCGCCGCCGGCAACGAACAAGTGACCGTCTTACTCAAAAGCGCCGACAGGAACAGGGCAAACGCAAAAAAATACCAGCGACACCGGGTGCGGATCGTCCCGCCCGGCTCTCCGCCTGTTGCCACAGGGTCGTCCCATCGCCAATAAGCCAGTGCTGCTCCAAAGTAAAAAACCGTGGACAAAACATTTTTTCTTTCCGTCACCCACGCGACGGATTCCACCGCCACCGGGTGCAGCGCAAAAATTCCCGCCGCCAGCCAGGCGCCTGGCACCCGTAAACGCGCCAGAACACGCCAAAGTAAAATTGCTGCCAGCGCGTGCGACAGCACGTTGACGATGTGGTAGCCCAGCGGGTTCAATCCCCACAGATGATATTCCAGCCAGAACGATGTGTGGACGAGCGGGTAATACTGCACTGTGGCGGACGGGTCGAACCAGATTTGCGCCAGCCCGCCAGGGCTGCTCAACATGGAATTCGCAGTCACATAAACATCATCATCCCAGATGAACCCGGCGTGCCACACGGGCAAATAGGCGATCATCGTCGTCAGCGCCAGCAAAAGTCCTATCGCGATGTCTGGCCAGCGGGAGCTGGCTGGAGACGAGACTTGCGGAGTCTTCCCTGCGGGTTTGGTCCTGCGTTTGGGTGGATGCTTTGTTGCCACGCCGTTAAAGGGTGGTTGAAATTCCCCCCAATATCAATGGTCAATGCCTTCGGTTATAACGCAGGCTGGGGCCAGTCTGGAAGGCCTCTTGTGGCATTCGGCATTGGTTTGGCTGAAGATGTCATAAACTTTTGGGTCTTTGGGTCTGTGAACAATATATACCCGCCGGATTTCGGGATTATATCTTTCACAAACCCAACCGTCTTTTAATTGAAAGGCTATTTGCATGGATTTTAAGCGCGGCGTGCGGCGGCAATCAGTTTCATCCGCACCCATTCCGTTTTTGTTTCGCCGGATGATTTGATGGCCTGCTCAATCTCCGCATACTCCGGCGGCGACAAGCGTGTGGAAATGAATCTGCCGCGCTTTTCCTTTTTGGGAAGCATCGGCCTGCCGACTTTTGGTGTCTCGCTCATTTTGATTTCTTTGGCGGCGGCGTTTTAAGCAAAGCCTTCAAAGCATCCTTGAACGAAATGCCGCTCAAGTTTGGCAACATCGTTTCCGCCGGTTTCGTTCTGTGCTTCGCTCGTTTTGATCTTGCCACGGTTTCTCTTTCTGCCCCACGGAATATGCGGGGCTTTTGGTTTCACAAGGCAATCTTGTCGGCTCCAATGCTTGTCCCCTCAAATTGCCTGCCGATACGTTAATCGCTTTCCAGTAGTCATTCCAATCGCCGTTTCCATACGCTCGCCGTCTGTCTGGCCGCGTGTATTCCAGCGGAAAGCAAACTCATTTGCGTATTTCGGCAAATGTTCCCGGCTGACATGATGCCAAGAGCCATACACGCCGCGCTTTAGCAGGCTGAAAAAGCTTTCGCAATGATTGATGCCGGACACCGTGCCGTCTGGATTGCGGCGGCTGTATTCGTATTTCGAGTGAACGACCGTGTTGTGCCTTTTCCATTCCTTCAACGGCTGGCGATATGCGGTGTGTTCATCGGTGTTCACGGTCGCGTCTTTGCTCACGCAATCATGCAACGCTTGACCAAGATTCTTTTGCGTGACGTTGCTGACAACCCGTGTTGCCATATTGCCGCCGCGCTCAATCAGGGCAACCACCGGCGTCTGACGGCGATAACGCGAGCAGCGAAAGCCCTTGCCGCCAACAAATGTTTCGTCCACTTCGACAACGCCCTTTAACAGCTTGGCCAGCGGCATTTCGGGGCTAACGGCAAAACGAAGCCTGTGAGCCATAAACCACGCGGCCTTGTAGGTGATTTTCAGCATCCGGCTCAACTGGTTTGCGCTGATTGATTTCTTGGACGAGCAAATGATGAAAATGGCCATGAGCCATTTGC
>CAYPTV010000380.1:0-3539 GCA_964413505.1 uncultured Bifidobacteriaceae bacterium
CTCGGCGAGTTTCGCGGCCTGCCGCAGCAGGTGCTCGGCACGGAACTGGACGAGTTCGGCAAACTGGAGCAGGGCGGGCGGACTCTGCACCGTTTTCGGGTGGGCGATTACCGCGTTTATTTCGAGCGGCACGAGCTGGGCGTGCTCGTCCACCGGATTTTGAGCCGGAACACTCTGAAAGATTTCCTGTTCCGTTCCGGCCTGAAAACGGGCGAGGACGAGGTGCTGCAGGAGAATCCGAAATTCTGGGAATTGATTGAAACGGCCAAAGGCCACAAGGTTTGACCGCAAAACAATTTGCAGAAAGGTTCCGGTTGTTTTTGCGGTTGGAGTGTTTGACAATTATGGCGAACGCAGACGGTAGAAACGGGTGCGGCTATTTGTCCATTGTGGATCGCTGAAATAGGACGAGCCGGCGGCGAGGATGTTGGTCGCCACCGGAGACCAGACGGCATTGACGAGATTCGTGGAGCTTTCGACCACGACGGTCAGATTGGTGTTGCCCGTGATGTTGAAGCCAAATTGATTTGTGCGTATGCCGGAGCCGGCATTTCCAGACGGCACCTTGGCGTTCCACAATTCCGTCACAAGACCGGCAAAGTTCTGGCCCCAGCCCATGGTTCCGGGCAAATAAACGATTATCGCAAAGTTGTCGCCGTAGAACGCAGTCGAATCAACGCTTGGAGCGTTGCCGTCAAAATAGGCTGCGGCGAGGTTGTTCAAGCCGGAAAAAGCAAAGCTCCCGATATTGGTGACGCTGTTTGGAATGATCAGGTTTGTGATGCCGCTGCAACTGTAGAACACGGCGTTTCCGATGCTCGCAACGCCCTGCGGAATTGTGATTCCGGCGAGTTTTGAGCATTGAAAAAACGCATCGTCCCCGATGGCGGTGACACCGGCGGGGATTGTCACATTTGTCAGGCTGGTGCAATCATAGAAGGCATAGTTTCCAATATTGGTGACGGTGTTGGGGATGGTGACGCCGGTCAGTTTTGTGCATTGGAAAAAATCATCGTCCTTGATGCTGGTGACGCCATATGGAATGACAACATTTGTGAGACTAAGGCAGTAATAGAATTCATTGACCCCAATGTTCGTGACGCTGTTTGGAATCGTGACGCCGGTCAAATTGGTGCAGTCGGAGAACGCATTGTCGCCGAGGCTGGTGACGCCATTTGAAATGGCATAATTGCCGTTCAAGCCGGCGGGATATTCAATGAGGGTCGTGCGGGCCTGGTTGAAAAGAACACCCGCCTCGTCCGCGTAGGCCGGATTGCCGGCGTCCACGGTGATTGCCGTGAGGCTGGAGCATTGATAAAATGCGCTTCCACCAATGTTGGTGACGCTGGCGGGGATCGCGATGTTGGTCAGGCTGGTGCATAGATAAAAGGCATTTTTGCCGAGGCTTGTGACGCCGTTGGAAATGACAATGCCGGTCAAACTGGAGCAGCCGTAGAACGCATCGTCGCCGACGCTGATGACGCTGCCGGGAATGGCGAGGTTGGTCAGGACGAGCGCGTAGTAAAAGACATTGACGCCGATGTTGGTGACGCTACCGGGAATGGTGAGGCCGGTCAAGTTGGTGCAGGCGGCGAAAGCATCGTCGGCAATGCTGGTGACGGTGCCGGGAATCGCGTAGCTTCCGACGAGGCCGGGCGGATATTCAACAAGCGTCGTCTGGCTCTGGCTGAACATCACGCCGTTCGAGCTGCTATAAAATGAATTTAGCGGATCCACCGTGATCGCCTGCAGGCTGAAGCAAAATTCAAATGCATTAACCCCGATGTTGGTGACGCTGCCGGGAATCGCGACGTTGGCCAAGCTGGTGCAATCGGAGAACGCTTGGGACCCGATGTTTGCAACGTTGCCGGGAATCGTGACGTTGGTCAGGCTGGAGCAATCGGCAAACGCCCCGTTTTGGATGCTGGTGACGCTGCCGGAAATGATTACGTTTGGAAGGCTGACGCAATTGGCAAACGCCCCGGAATCAATGCTTGTAACGGTGCCGGGAATGGTGACGTTGGTCAGGTTAAAGAAGTTAAAAAACGAATTCGTTCCGATGATTGTGACCGGCAGAGTATTGATCGTAAAGGGGATGGCCACCTGGCTGGCAAATTGATTGGTATAGCCGGTGATGGTGATGCTGGTGTTGTCGGCATTGGTCGTGAAAAGGAATTGGGATCGCACCACTGTCGGCGCGGCCAGCAGCAACAGCATACCTAAAACGGCGGAAAAAATTCTTTTCATACCTTATTCTGATTCGGACAACGGGATATCAGGTTAACGGTTTGTGACGCCGACATTATAGCAGACTTTGACGGTTATTGCCAGCAAACTGAAAGACAAATTTTCCACGTTGCATTTGCTTCTCGAATCCGCGAGCCGACGGATGCAAATTCACAGAGATGCAAAATTATTTGAATTGAAAATGAGCAATCTGTCCAAAGCCGGAGTCAATGCCATGAATCTACAAATGGCATTTTCTATTAACATTTGGCCGGGGATTTGCGGAGATTCCGAATTATGGTCACGCCGAGCGGGAGAAGAAGCAAAATTCCGGCGAGAATCGTGGCCGGCTCTGGAACCGAGGAATACATCAATTCCTGCGGATACTCTTTGTCGGGATTTCCCTGATAACCCAATGTCGTGTCAGGTTGAAGAAGGGAGTCAATGTTTTTGTAGTTTCCAGTGAGACTTGCAACCCAACTAAGTGCCAGAGTAATCGCCCCAGTGTCATTGCCGGAGTTCCCCGAAGTGCAAATATAAAATTCATCAGAACTAAGCAACTGCGTGCCGCTTTTATTCATCAATACCTGACCACCGCTTCCTGTATCATAGAGCACCATCCACACCGCCAATTGCAAAGCAGCCATGTCCTCAACAGAGATTCCGGCCTTGTTACCCGTTCCGAGACCGCCGCTTCCGAGGTCGCCATAAGTGTTAAAAAGATAAGATGCATTGGCAATCGCCTGAGTTTTATTGTTCCACACGGGGTCAAGACCAGACGCGCTGCTCATTGAGACAGCCGAACCGAGATATTTGTAAGTGCTGCCAATATAAAGCGAGCCCAGAAAGTCCGTGCATATTGAGATATAGTTGTTGGGCAACGCGTCTTTGCTGCCGCTGGGTTGGGAGATTTGGATGCCGCCAGCATAAACATTATTGTAAGCACTATTATCAAATTCGATGTTAAATTGCTGCAAGTCTGAAGTTCCCCCAACTGTGTAGCTCACGTCCGCCGGCGGCAACGTCGCACTTGCGTTGAAGACACAAGCGACCATCGCCGCCACCACTGCCAACATCCTGACAAAATTCAAATTCATTTTTGTAAAAACCGCATATCCATCTCTGCCATCAATGCTGACACTATATGGCAAGCAATAAAAGCATTCTATCGGATATGGGACATCTTTGACAGTTTTTGGGACATTGCTGGTCGGGTGCGCGGATACCGTTCCATGGACGGATATAAATATAAGGTCTGCGGCAAAACCGCGTCTTCAAAGACCGAGGCCAGGGAATCTGATTTGGGGCTAAAA
>CAYPTV010000381.1:0-3534 GCA_964413505.1 uncultured Bifidobacteriaceae bacterium
GATGACCCAGCAGGATCCGCTGAACCCGGAGACCAATCAGGACATGCTGTCGCAAATGGTTGGATTCAGCACGTTGGCAAGCAACACGACCACGCAAACGGACATGGGCCAGTTGGCTGCCGGCCAGACCTTTTCAGAAGCCACCGCCTTGATTGGATCGCAGGTTAATTTGCAGGTGGATGCCAATGGCGACACCGCCCAGGGTGTTGTCAGTGGCGTGGATGCTTCGTCCGGCACGGCGCAAATCGTCGTCAATGGCCAGTCCTACAGCCTCAGCCAGTTGCTTTCGGTTACGCCACCTTCAACATCTGCATCCTCGACACAATAAACCAAACCAACAAAACCCCACAATAATATGATCGGTTCACTTCAAACAGGCGTCAGCGGCCTCCAACAATTTCAGGAGGATCTCCAGGTCATCGGCAACAACATCGCCAATGTCAATACCAACGGCTACAAAAGCCAGAGCATGGATTTCGAGGACGAGCTTAGCCAAAGCATGTCAAACAGTTCCAATTCTGTGCAGGTCGGAGAAGGCGTCACCACCGGCGCCATAATCTCGGACGATTCCCAGGGCACCATCAACAGCACCGGCAATACTACGAACTTGGCCATCAACGGCAGCGGCTATTTTGTCGTCAAAGATTCGTCCACCGGCACCTCCTACGTCACACGCGACGGCGAATTTAATCTCGACGCCAATGGTTATCTGGTCACAGCCAACGGTCAGCGCGTCCAGGGATTTACCGGTTCCGGCACCAGCACCACCGGCGATCTTCAAATCAACAGCGCCGCCGCCATAACCGCACTCAACGACACCGCCAGCCCCGCACCGACCCTTACCAACTACAGCATCAACACATCCGGCCAGATCAACGCCACCTTGAGCGACGGCACCAGCGGCGTCATCGGACAGGTTGTGTTGCAAAACTTCACAAACCCGCAGGCATTGATGAATCAGAGCGATAATCTTTACACCTACTCCACAGCCGCCGGAGCGCTGGCTGCACCGGTCGCGGCCAATTCCAGCGGCCTGGGCCAAATACAATCCGGCTCGCTCGAATCTTCCAACGTGGATTTGGCCACCCAAATGTCCGGCTTGATCACAGCCCAGCGCGACTTCGAAGCCAACGCAAAAATGGTCACCACCAGCGACGAAGTTTTGCAGGATCTGATCAATCTCAAACGCTAATCTAACAGATTTCAATCACTAATCTTCCATGCCCGCCAATCCTACAGACGATGCTCCCGCCGCTGCGGAAACGCCCGCGCCCGCGCCAAAAATCGGCGGCGGCTTCAAGGCGTGGCTGCCGCTCATAGCCACCATGGCATTCATGCCCGTGATCGCCTACGCCATGACGAATTTCGTGCTGCTGCCGCAAATGCAGAAAAGCCTTGGCATGACGGCACCAGCCACTGACACCGGCACCAAGGCCAAAGCAGAAAATCCCGGCGCGAAAAAAGTGACCGTGGCCATGGACAAAATGCTGGTCAACGTCGCCGGCACGATGGGTTCGCGCTACCTTCTGACTAGCCTTTCCGTCGTCAGCACCGATCCCACCTTCCAGCAAAAGATGACGGACAACGACGCGGCATTGCGCGACATGGTCAACAGCACGCTCTCTGCAAAAACCCTTGCCGACCTGGAAAAACCCGACGAACGCAACCTCATCCGCACCGAACTGCTGGCCGGGTTCAACAACATCCTCGGCAGCGACGAGGTGCAGGAAATTTACCTGACTGAATTTGCGATTCAATGAATCCCGCCGATCCAGAAAATCAGGAATCCGCAACCGGCAATCCACCGTTGCCGGACGTAAGCATGCTCACGTCGCAAGGCTTGCGCGAAACCCGGAAAGCCGGGGACATCCGCACCTATGATTTCCGCCAGTCGGGTTTTCTCGCGCCGAGCGAACTGCGCCGCATCCGTCAGCGCCACGAACAATTTGTCCGCTCTCTGGCCGCGCGCCTGGCGATTTTTCTCCGGCTGGAATTCACCGTCCAACTCGCCAAGCTTCAGATTGTCGGGTATCTGAAATTCACCGAGAGCCTGCCCAACCCGGCCCACATCACGCTGTTCAAGGTGGACCCGCTCAAGGGCGTCGGGCTTCTTGCGATTCCGCCGAGGCTCGGTCTGAGCTTGGTGGACCGGATGCTCGGCGGGCCGGGGAAAATGCCCGAAGCCGCCCGCGAATTGAGTGAAATAGAAGTGGTTCTGGTTGACCAGGTCGCCACACTGTTCGTCAACGAATGGTCCGCTCACTGGCCCGAAATGCGCGACCTGCGCCCGACCTATCTTGGCCACGAAAACAACAGCCGGTTCCTCCAGACCGCCACCGCTGAAACCGCGATGCTGGTTTTGAATCTTGATTCCGGCTTGAGCGATCAACTCGAACCCGTCCAGCTCGCATTTCCATATGCCACGGTCGAGCCGCTCATGCGCCTGCTCGCGCCCGCAGGCCTGCCGGAAACCGATGTCATCACCGCCGCCATGCGACCGAAATGGAATTCTGATTTCGACGATGTGCGCGTGCCCGTCGTCGCCGAATGGCAGGGACTCAAGCTTTCCGCCGGCGACATCGCCCATCTCAAACAGGGCAATGTGCTGATGCTCGATCCACAATGCGCCGCGCAAGTCCAGTTGAGTTTCAACCGGGTTCCCAAGTTTGTCGGCCGACCCGGCACTCGTTCCGGGAACTGGGCCGTTGAATTGACAAATTCCGTGACAGCTTAACAATCACCATGAACGCCACCGCTCCCGCCAACCTGAACCTCGTGCTCGACGTGCCGGTCAGCCTCACCATTGAATTGGGCGGCTGCCAGTTGCCGATGAAGGAAGTGCTCCAACTCAACATCGGCTCGGTCGTCCAGCTCGACAAACCCGCCGACGCGCCGGTGGAGTTGAGCATCAACGGCAAGCTCATCGCCCGCGGCGAAGTCGTGGTGGTCGAGGACCGCTTCGGCGTGAAAATCACCGAGGTCGTCGGCAGCACCAACGCGGTCGCTGCGTGAAAAGAATTTAGAAGGAAGAATGCAAAATGAAGAATTCACCAATCAAAATTGCGGGTTTGATTTCTTCATTTGCCGTTCTTAATTCTGCATTTGCGGAAACCACAAATTCCACCGCGGCTTCTTCCTTCACACCAGCTTTGTCCACGCCGGATATCGGTGTTTCGCTGCTTCGCGTGACGGGCGCTTTGGCTTTGGTGCTTGGAATTTTTCTCGCCGGTGTCTGGCTGTTCCGCAACTGGCAGCGGCTGAATGTCCAGCGTGGTCGGGCGCCGAAGTTGAACGTTTTGGAAATCCGCTCGCTCGGCGGGCGGCAGACGATTTATGTCGTCGGCTACGAGCAGGAGCGTTTTCTGCTCGCATCATCGCCGGCCGGCGTGAATTTTCTGACTCACTTGCCCAACGCCGGCAATGAACTCGAAAGCACAACCGAGGCAAAGCCGCAAATGCCGTTTTCTCAGGCGCTGGCGCAGGTGCTCAAAGGCAAATGAACGCGCGCCGGAAAAGTTTATTGTCGAACACGGG
>CAYPTV010000382.1:0-3533 GCA_964413505.1 uncultured Bifidobacteriaceae bacterium
TGCCCTGGCGCGGGCCTTTGGTGGTGAAGTAGGGCTGGAAAATTTTCGGCAGCACTTCCGCCGGGATACCCGGGCCATTGTCACGCACCGTTAATTTCACCAGCGGCGCGGTGTTGTCCATGTTCTCGACATTGAGAAGCCGGTCGTTCAGGCCGTCCTTGAACTGCGTCAAATCCAGCGGCACCCGCAGCGTCGCGCCGCCAGCCTCCACTCGATGGCTGAACGGCGCGCATTGAAATGCATTCACCACGAGGTTCAGCAAAATCTGGATCAAGTCTGTGCCGTTGATTTTCACGGCGATGTCCTCGGCGAGCGGCGTCGTGACAAATTCATTTTCCTGCAGGCTGGGATGGACGCGCACGAGCTGTTCCAGATCGCGGAGCAACTGGTTCACGCTCACTGCCGGGGCGTTTTCATCCGACTGGCGGCGGAGAAAGCCCAGATAGCGCCGCGAAATTTCGATGCAGTTCGTCACCTGCCGCGCGATGATCCGCAGCCGGTCCTTGATGAATTCCAAATCCTCGACTTCAAGGCGGTTGATGTGGTTCAGGTGCTTGCTCAAGACCTGGACGAAACCGGAGATGACCGTGAGCGGGCCGTTGATGTCGTGGATGATGCTCGCGTAAATGTCGCCGCGCGTCTTGGCGATCTGCTCCTCGATGCGCTGGTTCTGCAATTCGGCGATCAGCTCCTGCACTTTTTCCGCGCTGCTGTGGATTTCGCTTTCGAGCATCCGGCGCTGCATCGCCTGGTTCACGGCGGCGCGCATCTGCGCGATGTCGAACGGCTTGTTGATGTAATCGCACGCGCGGAGCCGCAGCGCCTGGCGGATCGTGTCCGTCGTCTCGAACGCCGTCATCATGATGGCCTCGATGTCCGGCCTCACATATTTGAGACGCTCCAAAACTTCTATGCCCGACATTCCCGCCATGCGGATGTCGAGAACCGCGACATCAATTTCATTTTCCTGCGCGAGCTTGATCGCCGTCGGGCCGTCCTCGGCCATGAGCAGGTCGTAATCGTCCTTGAAAATCACGCGCAACGACTGGCGCGGCCCGTCCTCGTCGTCCACGATCAGCAGCGTGCCGCGACGCTTCGCCGGTGTCGCCTCGATGATTTCAGCGACGGCCTCGCTCGCAGCTTCCAATGGATCTACAATGGCGGCCATGTTCAAAAGTCAGGCTAACTTAAAAATTCCTGTGCTCAAGAGCAAAGAATGTCACGTTTGCGTGAATTGGGAAAGAAGCAATTCCAATGCCTGATTGGCCGTGGCTTTTTTGAACCTCCCACGCTCAAAACAATTCAATTTACGCACAACGACTGTCCCAGAATCAGACGCCAGCGCGATGAAAACCGTCCCCACCGGCTTGCCTTTGGTTCCGCCGCCCGGCCCGGCAATGCCCGTGACCGCAATTGCAAAATCCGCACCGAACCTTTCCCGCGCACCCTCGGCCATTTCGCGAGCCACGGCTTCGCTCACCGCACCGTGCTTCTTCAAGGTTTCATGCCGGACGCCGAGAAATTTTTCCTTCACCCCGTTGCTGTAGGCGATAATCCCGCCGGGGAAAATCTCCGACGCGCCCGGAACATTCGTGATTCCGTTGGCGATGAATCCGCCGGTGCAGGATTCCGCCAGCGCGAGAGTTTTTTTTCGCACAGCCAACTGGCGGACGATTTTTTGGAACGTGGCGTGTGGCATGTGGCGGGCGACAAGATTTATGGCGCGATACTTTGCTTGTCACTTGCCACTCGGCGCCGTTTTTGGTCTCCGGATTTCGAAAGTTCCGGCAACGTAGCTTTTCGTTTCGTCCGGCGTGCAAAGATAAATCTTCCCCGGCAGCCGGCTGTTCGCCAGCGCGCCAAACTCCAGCCGCATCGCGTAGCCGTTGTCAAAATTCTCCCGCGCGGTCTGGCTGCCATCCTTCCAGCGCAATGTCACGCGCGCCGCCTTGGCCACTGTGGTGGCGATGTTGAAGTTTTTTCCGGCCAGCGATTCCACCGTCGCACCGCTGAAATTGACGGTCAGCCCGAACTCGAACGAGCCGCGCGTGCCGGCGCGCAGCGTCAACATGCCGTTCGTCGAAAAACTCGCGCGCTCGGCCAGAAAATCCTGCCCGTGAATCCGCCCCGCCGCCGGCGCATCGGGAATCGTCACGCCGTCCAGGTTCAACGTCCAGTTCGTGTCGTTCGCGGGCGGAGCGACGGGCGCGGGCTTCGGCGGCTTCGGCGTCGTGGCGGCAACCGGGCTTGCAGCCGTCGTGCCGGTTGCGACCGGCGACGAATTGTCCTTGGATTTGAAAATCGTCCCGCGATAGACGAACGCGACCGCCGCGCCGATTAAAGCCAAAATAATAACGACAACCAGCGCGCCGGAAAAACCTTTCGCGGCGGGAACGGCGCTTGAACTTGCCTCGGGAAATTTTGCCGCCGGGCGCTCGCCGACCTTCGTGCCCGTGATGATGAACTTCGGGTCGTCCGACGCCGGAGCCTGCGGTGCGGTGATTTTCTGGAAGCACGTCGGGCATTCCATCACCGTGCCGGCCTGCGACGAATCGCACTTCATGTGCTGGCCGCACACCGGGCAGGCATATTTGAACTCGCTCATGGCAGTCAAAACAACATTTCACATTTGCCGCCCGACGGCAACATTTTCGTTCAATGGTTAAATTGTTAAAATGTTGAATCGTCTTTCCACTTCGCGCGTCTGGCTGTTTACAATTCAACGATTTAACGATTCAACGAATTACGCTTCCCGTCCCCGCGTCTTTGCGTTAAAAACAAGTCGGCCTATGAAAAATAAATCTCCCGTCTCCCGCAGCGGACGCTTCAGCGGCGGTCCCGCCGCCGATGTCGCCCAATTCACCGAATCCGTCTCTTTCGACTGGCGGCTCTGGCGGCACGACATTCTTGGCTCGATGGCCCACGCCGAAATGCTCCACAAAATCGGCGTGCTGAAGAAAAATGAACTGCACGCCATCGTCCGTGGGCTGAACAAAATCGGCCTCGAAATCCGCTCCGGCAAATTCGAGTGGAAGCCCGAACTCGAGGACGTCCACATGAACATTGAGGCGGAACTTACGAATCGCGTTCCCGCCGGTGCGAAACTCCACACCGCCCGCTCGCGCAACGACCAGGTCGCCCTCGACATGCGGATGTGGCTGCGTGACGAAATCATCTTATTGCTTGGTGAAATCGCCGACCTTCAGCGCGCCCTCGTTTCGCTCGGCGAGAAGAATGCCGACGTCATCATTCCCGGCTACACGCATCTCCAACGCGCGCAGCCCGTTTATCTCGCGCATCATCTGCTCGCCTACGTCGAGATGCTGGAACGCGATTGCGAGCGCCTCTGGGACTGCCACTCGCGCGTGAACGTCTGCCCGCTCGGCAGCGGCGCAATCGCGGGAACAACTTTGCCGTTGAAACGCGAACTCGTCGCGAAACTTCTCAATTTCGTTGACGCCGACGGCAAAGTTCAATTGACGCAAAATTCCATGGACGCCGTGAGCGACCGCGATTTCGCCGTCGAATTTTGC
>CAYPTV010000383.1:0-3496 GCA_964413505.1 uncultured Bifidobacteriaceae bacterium
CGCGGCGGCAACGCGGCTTTGGAAAATGCCCTGTTCGCCGAGTCCGATTGCGTGACGGCGACGGGCAATGACGAGACGCTTGCGGCGATCCGCGCGCAATTGCCGGTCAAGACACGTTTTCTCGGCTGCGGCCATCGCGTGAGCTTTGGTTTTGTGGCGGGCGAAGTTTTATACGGTTCGCGCGCAAAAAAAATCGTCGCAGCGGCGGCGGACGACGTGGTGGCGTGGAACCAGCTCGGCTGTCTTTCACCGCACGTCATTTATGTCCAGCTTGGGGGCGAAATTTTGCCGGAACATTTCGCGCAATTGCTCGCGGAAGAATTGGAACGGCGCGAACAGACCGAGCCGCGCGGCGAACTGCCGGCGGAACACGCGGCGGCGATTGCGTCGCGCCGCGGCATTTACGAGGTGCGCGCGGCGCATTCGCCGGAGACGACGCAGCATTGGTGCAGCAAGGATTCGACGGCGTGGACGGTGGTTTATGAGGCGGACGCGCGCTTTCAACTTTCGTGCCTGAACCGTTTCATTTATGTCAAGGCGGTGGCGGGCTTGAAGACGGTTTTTGAAAATGCGGACAGCGTTCGCGGAAAAGTTTCGACGGTTGGGATTGCAGTGCCGGAGGAAAAATCGGCTGAAATTGCAACCCAGCTTGCCCGCTGGGGCGCGACGCGGATTTGTCCGCTCGGCCAGATGCAGAATCCGCCGCTGACGTGGCGTCACGATGGCCGGCCAAGTTTGGGAGATTTGGTGACGTGGACGGATTTGGAAATGTGAACAGTCTATAGTTAGTAGTCAGTAGTTTTGAGATACGGAGCTGTTAAGTTGCTGACTACCGACTACTGACTATCGACCACTGACTAAAATATGAAAATGGAATTAAGAAAATCGTTTCAATTTGAGGCGGCGCATTTGCTGCCGCATTTGCCAAAGACGCACAAATGCCGCCGGCTGCACGGCCACAGCTTCAAGGTGGAGATTGTCGTGGCGGGCGAGTGCGACGCGAAGCTCGGTTGGCTGATGGATTACGCGGACATCACGGCGGCGTTCAAGCCGGTTTGGGAAAAGCTGGATCACAATTACCTGAACAAAATCCCCGGCCTCGAAAATCCGACGAGCGAAATTGTCGCGGCTTGGATCTGGAGAAAGCTGAAGCCGAAGCTGCCGCTGCTGGCGGAAGTGGTCGTGGCTGAGACCTGCACGGCGCGCGCGGTTTATCGCGGCGAGTGAATGAAATTTGTGTCTGTCAACGCAGGCGGCGGAGTTGCAGGAGTTGGATCGTAATGTTCGAGGATCAAAAAGCCGGTTATGACCATGAAAGGAAATGCGAAAATGAAAAGCGCGATGAGCCGGTTGCGCGTTTTGGTGGTCATGCTGGAAGCAGAATTGGCAAAAAATAATCCCGAGTCAAACATTCTGATGTTGCCGAACCCGGCGATTTCATTTAATTCATTGTGCGAATCGGAGACATTCTATGAGCGACACAGCAAACGCAGCCATATCCCACATTGACCAGATTGAGACGAAGGTCATTGATTTCCTGACCGACTACGGCTTTCAAATTGTCGGAGCACTCATCATTCTCTTCATCGGCGTCATCATCGCGTGGTGGATTGGGCGCACCCTTAAGAACTGGCTGGACAGCAAACATGTAGAGCCGCCCATCGCCATGCTGGCCGTGCGCGTTGTCCGGCTGCTTGTGTTTCTCGTCGCTTTGCTGCAGGCGCTGGAAAAATTAAGCGTGCCCATCGGTCCGGCGCTGGCGGGCATCGGCGTGGCGGGCGTGGGCGTTGGTCTTGCGCTCCAGGGCGTCCTCGGCAACCTCGTCGCCGGGCTGGTGATTATTTTCACCAAGCCATTTCGCGTAGGCGAATACATCGAAGTTGCCGGTGTGGGCGGGCAGGTGAAGCACATCGAATTGTTTTCGACGATGCTGCTGCACACCGACATGTCGAATGTCATGATTCCCAACCGGAAACTCGTCGGCGAAATCATGCACAACTACGGCCAGATCCGCCAGCTTGATATGGGCGTCGGCGTCGGTTACTCAACAGACATGGTCAGCGCGCAGAAAATCGTCCGGGAGATACTCTCCGCCAATACGCGCGTGCTCAAAGACCCGGCTCCGTTCATCGGCATCACCAACTTGGGAGATTATTCCATCCAGATCACGGTCAAACCGTGGACGAAGGTGGCGGATTATCTTCCGGCGCAGGTGGAAATTTACGAGGAAATCCTGAACCGGTTCCGTGCGAACAAGATTGAGATCCCGTTCCCGCAGCGCGAAATCCGGTTGCTCGGCGGCACGCCCAACTGAACGGAGCAAATCAGTCGGTCCGTTTATCGCGGAGAATAATTAAGCTTTTGCGGCGTGCATCTCCGCATGGACTTTGGCCACACCTTTGACGAGCGCTTCCCAATCCGCCTCGGTTGTTTCCCATCCGGCGCTGAAACGCACCACGCGCACCGCTTGCGCCGGCTTGACGCCCATCGCCGCGAGGACGTGTGACGGCTCTTCTTTGCCGGTCGTGCAGGCCGAGCCGGTGCTGACCGCAAAACCGGCCTTGTCGAGGCGCACGACCCATTGATGCTTGCGGTCGCCGTCGGGCATGAGCGCGGAAACGGTGTTCCACAACCGCGGCACGTTCGCGCCGATGATGCTCGCGCCGGGCAGCGCGCGCATCAGTTCGCGCTCAAAATTATCGCGCCACACGCCGCGCAGCAGATGCAGGCTCTGCGCAATTTGTTTCTCTCGCATTTCCAGCGCCGCCAGCATCGCCGCGATGATCGCGACGTTTTCGGTTCCGGCGCGGCGACCGCCTTCCTGCTTGCCGCCGTGGAGCAGCGGCGTGATGGCCTTGCGATGCGGAATTTTCAAAAAACCCACGCCGCGCGGTCCGCCGAATTTGTGAGCCGCGCCGCTGACATAATCGCATTCGCCCAAGCCCTTCAACGGCATCTTGCCGATAAACTGCACGGCGTCGGTGAAAAACGGCACTTCGTAAGCCTTGCAAATCGCGTGGATCTCGCGCCATGGCTGAATGACGCCAGTCTCGTTATTGGCCGCCATCACGCCAATCAAGCCGGGCCGGTTGTCGGCCATTTCCGAAGTGAGCCAGTCAACATCCACCACGCCGTCGCGCGTGACGGGAATCAATTTCGCGCGCTTGCCGAAATAATGTTTCGCGGAATCGTGGACGCACGGATGTTCGATGGCGGAAATCCAGATCTCGTCCTGCGCGCCGAGCGTTTTGGCGAAATGGTGCGTGACCATGTTGTTCGCCTCCGTTGCGCCGCTGGTCCAGATGATGTCCAGCGGATGACAGCCGAGAAACGCCGCCAGTTTCTCGCGCGCATCGGCCAACGCGATGCTGGCGCGCGTGCCGGCCTGGTGCATGGACGAAGGATTGCCACCGGTCTTCTCGGTCACATTGAGCCAGGCTTCGCGCGCCTCGCGCATCACGGGCGCGGTGGCGTTGTAATCGAAGTAAATCATCGG
>CAYPTV010000384.1:0-3496 GCA_964413505.1 uncultured Bifidobacteriaceae bacterium
TGCATTTGGCCGGAAGCAATTTGGTCGTTTGTATATCGTGTTGACGGCGGCGCATAATTGTGCCGGACGTTTTCACCAACCGTGTGCCAGTGCGCGGCGGAAAAATAAGAATGGCCGGTGGGATAAAATGCGATGGGTGCAAAGAAAAACAGCGCGAAGGTAAGTGTAATGCACGAAGCGATAATCGGAAACAATAGAAGTTTTTTTTCGCGGAAAAGGACGGCGAACGCCGCCCTCAACAATTTTTCGCTGCGTCTGATTTTGTTCATATGGGTTTCCTTTGTTTGATGAATGCGAGCATTTGTTCTTCGTTCAAGCCGTGGCTGCGGGCTTCAGTCAGCATCCGCTGGTAAAGCTCCTTGAGCTTTGCCCTTTTTTTTGGCGCGGGCAGCGTCGTCACCGGATCATCAAGCTTCACGAACGAACCCGCGCCGCGCTGTCCCTCAATCAATCCTTGCAACGCGAGTTCGCGGTAGGCTTTGGCGACGGTGTTTGGATTCAGACCAAGGCGCTCGTTCAGTTCGCGAATTGTCGGCAGACGGTCACCATCCTTCAGCGTGCCGTCGGCCATCGCCGAAGCCAGGCGGTTGGCAACCTGTTTGTATGCCGGAATGCCGGAATGCAATTCAATTTTCCAGTCGTTCAAAAGTGCGGCGATATTCATTTGAATTATTGTATTAGTGAAATAATACAAGTTTCCCGCCCGCTGTCAATTAAAAATTTAAGTTTTTCTGCGTCTCCGCGCCTCTGCGGTTCAAACGCTTTTTGCCGCCTCGATGAACGCCTTCACTTTCGCGTGATCTTTTTTGCCGGGCGCGCCGGAAATTTCCACGCCGCTCGAAACGTCCACGCCAAACGGCTGGACTTTTTTAACGGCCTCGGCCACGTTTTCCGGTGTCAACCCGCCGGCAAGAAAAATCGGCTTGCCGAATTTCTGCGCTTCAACCGCCAGATCCCAATTAATTTTCTCGCCCGTGCCGCCGAGCGTCGTCGAAGAAAAAGCGTCGAGCAGATACGCGTCGGTCAGGTAATCCGGGATTTTCTTCAGCGATTCCGCGTCGCGGATGCGGAACGCCTTCATGCTCACCAGGCCGAACTGCGTGCAAAATTCCGGCGGCTCGTCGCCGTGAAACTGGAGCATGGTCAAACCCGCTTCGCCGATGGCGCGCAAAACAAAATCCTCCCGGGCGTTCACAAAAACGCCGACGCGCATCACGAACGGCGGCAGTTGTTTTGAAATTTCCGCCGCCGCCTTCAAGGAAATGAATCGCGGACTCTTTTCGTGAAAGATAAAACCGATCGCGTCCGCCCCCGCTTCAACCGCGGCCTGCGCGTCGGCGAGGTTCGTGATGCCGCAAATTTTCACCCGCGTTTTCATTTACGATTTACAATTTACGATTTACGATTGGTTTTGGAGTGCGCCGACGCGTCGGCGCTTTTGAACGGCGCGACAAGTCGCGCCGATGAAAGCGGTGACTCGTCACCGCACTCCAAGATTCACGTCCATCGTAAATCGTAAATCCTAAATTGCAAACGATGCCGAGAACGATTTATTTTGATTACAACGCCACCACGCCGCTTGATCCGGGCGTGCGCGACGCGATGCTGCCATTTTTGGGCGGAGGTGTTGGCGAAGTTTGGGGCAATCCTTCGAGCGTGCATCACGTCGGCAGAAAGGCGCGGGCGTTGCTGGATGACGCGCGCGACCGCGCGGCAAAATTTCTGGGTGCCAAGCCGAGCGAAATTATCTTCACGAGCGGCGGAACGGAATCAAACAACCTCGCGATTTTTGGGACGGCGCGCGCACTCAAAACAAAAGGAAAACATTTAATAACCTCCGCCATCGAGCATGACGCGGTTCTTCAATCGTTCGACTACTTGGAGAAAAAAGAAGGCTTTGAAGTCACGCGGCTGCCGGTGAACTCCGAAGGCCGCGTTTCGCCGGACGATTTGATTAGAGCGATTCGCGCGGACACAATTTTGGTTTCGATCATGGCCGCGAACAATGAAATCGGCACGATCCAGCCGGTCGCGGATATTGGCGCAATTTGCCGCGATCGCGGAATTGTTTTTCACACGGACGCAGTCCAATGGTTTGGCAAGGAGACGATTGAAAATGCCGGGCAATTCAACGCGGATTTGGTTTCCGTTTGCGCGCACAAGTTTCACGGGCCAAAAGGCGCTGGGCTGCTTTACATCAAATCGCCGCTGCATCCTGATCCGATTTTGTTTGGCGGAGGACATGAGAACGAGCGCCGCGCGGGAACTGAAAACCTCGCGGGATTTGTTGGCTTGGTCGCGGCGCTGGAGAAATTTGTGAAGCCGCCGGTTTTTGAAAAAGCAAAATTAAAACCGTTTGCGGACAATTTGATTTCTACCATTGAAAAGATTGATGGTTGCGAAATTGTTTCACCAAATCGGCTCGCGAGGACTCTAGTCCCACCTAATTGTCTGGTGAACACCGTTTCCTTCGTCGTTCGCGGCGCGGACAGCATTGCTCTTTTGGCAGGATTGGACGTTGAAGGAATCTGCGCGTCAAGCGGTTCGGCTTGTTCGGCGGGCTCGATTGAGCCGTCTCACGTCATTCTGGCATTTGGGAAAAAGGAATTGTCTAATTCGCTCGTCCGTTTTTCTCTTGGCCGTGATTCGACGGCGGAAGAAGTTGATTTTGTCTGCGCCGCGTTGCCGGAAATCATCCGACGCGCACAAATGGGCAAATAAGCCGCTCGCTGCCTGTGAATAGCCAGCCAACAATGCGAACAACTTTAACTTCCAAATTTGTCCAGTTTCTTTATCTTCACTTCCACGATGACTCTTGATTCACAAAACACTGCGCCCGCCTTGACACGCGGAGTTGTTTGCATTATTCACAGCCCTTAATAATAAGAGTATTTTAAGAAAAGAATTTACTATTAAACAAACATGAACCTCACGATCACCAAAGAACAAATTCTTGCCGGGCTGCAGGCCGTCCAGAACGTCGTCAGCACTCGCACCACGCTGCCAATCTTGTCCAACGTGCTTTTGCGCGCGGAAAAAGAACGCGTAGAATTTACCGCGACGGATCTGGACGTGACAGTCGCTTGTTCGGTAGAAGCAAAAGTGAAAAAGCCCGGCGCGACGACCGTGCCGGTGAAAAAACTTTTCGGAATCGTGCGCGAATTGAACGGCAGCGAAATTGATCTGGAGACGGACGAAAAAAATATCACGTCCATCCGCAGCGGCTCATCGTTCTACAAAATCCACGGACTCGGAGCGGATGAATTTCCGCCGCTGCCGAAATTCAAGGACGAAAAAAAAGTCGCGCTCCAGCAGGAAAACGTCCGCGCGATGCTGAAAAAAACTTCCTTTGCCGTTTCCACCGATGAATCGCGCTATGTCCTCAACGGCATTTTCATCAGCCTCAAGGAAGGCAAGATGACGCTCGTGGCCACCGACGGACGCCGGCTCGCGCTCGTGGACGAGGAAGTGGACATCTCCGAAAAAAGCAGCGGCG
>CAYPTV010000385.1:0-3486 GCA_964413505.1 uncultured Bifidobacteriaceae bacterium
CGAAAATCAGTGCCAGCGACCGTGAGGCAAGCACTTCAAGTCCCATCGAAACGCCCCCGGTCAGCGCGACAATGACGCCCGCCCAACGCAGCGTCCCGTTAGCTGGAGGTGTTTCCGCAGCGTCGTTAGTCGCAGTTTTTTCAGTTTGTTCCAACGCATGATGTCTGCTGATTAATATGGCAAGCGTCCCGACGATGAGATTGACTGAGGCGGTGATTTGCATTGTCTTTACCATGCCGAATTGTTGCACCAGCCAAAATCCCGCCAGCGCCGCGCCAATGACGGCACCAAAGGTGTTCACCGAATAAAATCGCGCCGAGCGGCGTCCGGCGTCTGGATAATATTTTTGCAGCCACGCGACCAGCAACGGCAATGTGCCGCCCATCAATATCGTCGGGCCGAGCAAAAGCACCGCGCTCAAAACTCCTTTCAGCAGCAGCAGCCATCCGGCGTGTTCCACGATGGGCGTCCCTGCGGCGATGAAGATGCGGTCAATCAACCGGTCGAATGCCGGGAATAGAAAAGCATAAATGCCGATGACAATCTCAAGCACGCCGTAGGCCTTCACTGGCTGCCGCATCCGATCCGACCAGCCGCCAAAAATCTTGTTGCCAAGTGCCAGCCCGCCCATGAAAACCGCCAGCACCACCGTCTGTGCGTAAATCGTGCTGCCGAACATTTGCGCAAGAAATTTTGCCCAGAGAACCTCGTAAATTAAAGCCGTCGCGCCGGAGCCGAAGAACAAGGCCAGCACCATCCAGCCGCGATTTTTTGATTGCATCGCAGCAGGGTAGTGGAAGCGATGACTCTCTCGCAAGTTTTCAAACTTGGCAGGGACGCGCTCCACGGCGTCCCGTTCTAAATTTCCACAAGATGATTATGTTTGAGCCGCGACCGGTTTTCCGGCAGCATTCCACCTCATGTGTTTTCGCCCAGCCATTCTCGCCTTGTTCGGGGCGTTACTGTTCGCGTCTGTCACAGGTTGTCAAAAATCCGAATCTGTCAATCCCGCCTTGCCGCCCACGATCCTGTCTCCGGACACAATCACCCATGTTCATTGGTTGGGGAAGAAACGCCTTGGTATCACCGCAGGAGCATATTATTTCATGCGCATCTGGCAGCAGCCCCAAAGCTCCCAGTTGGAGCGGCAGACCCTTAACAAACTTGCGACCATGCCCGGTCAATGGTTGCCCGGTGGAACCAATCTCACTGATGACGCCGCCGCCCGGCTCTGGTTGCTGGCCGATGATGTTATTCAGGAGGAATCCTATGTTGAAATTCGGCAGCCGGTGAACGGAACTGGTGAAACTGTTTTTGCAATCCTGCTGAACGAGGCGCAGGCAGGCCGCTGGTTTACCAATCTAGCCGCCGTCCTGGAACCGCTTACCGCCACCCGCGCCGTTGACAACCCGGACCAAAAAGGCTGGTCCCTCAAAACCGCAGGCGGCAATCTCATCCAGCTCTCCCGCATCGGCGACTGGACCCTTGTAGGCGTCGGCCCGCAGGATGATTCGTTGTCCGGCGAAATCACCGCCCGCATCCGGCGCGACAATGTCCCGTTCGTTTCGGCGGGGACCAATCTCTGGCTCGAAGCCAGCCTCGATCTCCCGCGCCTCGTTAATTGTTTCTCCCTCTCCGCTCGTCAGACGGGGGGAGAGGGCCGGGGTGAGGTGGAAAACTCTTCATCTCTCATCTCTCAACTCCTCGGCGCGACGAAGCAAAGCGAAGGCGGCTCAACTCTCAACCATCTTAACCTCACCATCACCGGCGACGGTGGCAACGTCATCACGCGCGGTCAACTGACCTTCACCCAACCCTTGTCCGCGACATTGGAACCATGGAGCATTCCGCTGGATTTGATTCACGACCCGCTGACCAGTTTCACCGCCGTGCGCGGCATCCAGCCCTTGCTCGCTGATTGGAGCGCATGGAGCGGTTTGCAAATCGGCGCTCCGCCTGACCAGTTGTTTTTCTGGTCGCTGGCGGGCAGTCCGTATCAAACGTATCTTGCCGCGCCGTTTCCGGATTCCAGCCAGCAGCTCTTCGCCTTGACAGATCACCTGCTGCAAAAGGCCAATCCCTGGCTCGCCGCCAATGGCTACATCAGCTTCGACCGCGCGTCTGATTCCAACGGCGTCGTCTGGGGCAATCTTCCGGACATCAAGCCCTTCATCAAATCCGCCGCAAACGGTTCCGGAAGCTGGCTCTTTGCCGGACTGCTGCCTCAAACCAGCACAGATGTCCTGCCTCCGCCCGCCGGCATGATTCAGGACATCCTGCGCCGCACCAACCTCGTTTATTACGACTGGGAAGTCACAGGCCCGCGCCTGCAACCATGCCTTCAACTTGGCCAGACAGTCCGCCAGATCACACGCCGTCCTCAAATGTCTTTGGATTCCGTCAGCTTGAACTGGCTTGAGATGCTTATTCCACGGCTCGGCACCTGCGCCACAGTAATCACCCGCACTGCGCCCGATCAGCTCAATTTCGTCCGGCGCTCCACACTCGGCCTGACCGCGCCCGAACTGCATCTCCTCGCCGACTGGCTCGAATCCCCCCGATTCCCCCGCGCCCTGCACTCCTCAAAATTTCCGTAGGAGAAGAGGTGCTTGTCGCGCCGGAACTTTGTGAAGGCGGAACGAGTCTCAAATCAAACCCACGGTTTGTTCATCCGCAGACCTGCCGCGACGGTGCGCGAGCACGGCGGGTGACGCCGGTTTTCGCAGGCAGGGCATTTGCACCAAAAAATCCGCGCCAATCCGCGGACAAGTCTTTTTTTGTAGGAGACGAGGTGACGAGCCTCAAATCAGATATTTCCAGCCCTCAAACCTTGGCTTTTCCGTTCAACTCCTGCAACTGCGTGATGTGCAGGATGGATAGCTGCTTTACAGACCAGTCATCCGCCTTTTTTCCGCGCCGCGCGGCCACGAAAACGCGGTTGCCCACAAGCCACGCCCATTCGGGATGCGGCACCTCGTGCGCCGTCCCGTCCGACAAATGCAGCCGGAACGGATGAAACGGTTTTTCATTCAGCAGTTCCCGGATGTTTTGCGCCGTTATCATTTTGCGGGTCAAACTAAAACCGCCGCCCGTCCCTGTCAACCTCAAACCATTTGCGCCATAAAATTATTGCCACAGAGACGCCGAGACACGGAGTTTGAAGCCATTTGTCCCATAAAGATTAAGAAAATCTGCGTCCATCTGTGAAATCTGCGGATAAACCCCGGTTCCGTGTTTCGCCCTCATTGGATGTTCAAAGTTCAATGTTCGGCGTTCGATGTTCCCGGTTCCGGCTTTGAGTTTATTCTTTGTGTCCTTGGCGCCTCCCGCCGTGCTCGCGCCCGTCGCGGCAGGTGGTGGTTATCCGGTTGTTTGTCTTCATTCCGCACCCCGCACTCCGAATTCCGCACTTCAAAAATGTTACATTTCCGCGCCAAACCCCCGTTTTTTCCACTGTGGACTGTGGACTGGAGGCTGTGGACTGAA
>CAYPTV010000386.1:0-3432 GCA_964413505.1 uncultured Bifidobacteriaceae bacterium
CCTGTTCACGCGGATGCAGTATGTCGCCGAAATCACGCCGGACAAAAAAGTGGTGTGGCGTTACGATTGCTCGGTTCCCCCCGGCACGAATCACACGGAAGTTCACACCTGCCAGCCTATCGGTTTGGACAAGGTGTTGTTCGTCCTGAACGGCCTGCCGCCGAGACTGATGATCGTCAACATCAAGACCGGCGCGGTGGAGGTGAACCACGAACTTCCCTACCATCAGGCATACAATCCAAATTATATCCACGGGCAATTTCGCCGTGCTCGCCTCACCGCACAGGGAACGTATCTCGTTTCCTATCTCAACGAGAGCAACGTCGTGGAATACGACAAGGATTTTAACAAAGTCTGGAGCTACCCCATTCGGTCGCCATGGGCCGCCCTCCGGCTCAAGAACGGCAACACGCTCATCACGGATGAGCATGACAGCCTCACACGGGAGGTCAATCCCAAGGGCGAGACAGTCTGGGAATGCAAAAACGCTGATCTGCCGGAAGCTTATCGCTTGGTTTCAGCGCCGCAAAGCTGCACGAGGCTGGCCAACGGCAACACCATTTTCTGCTCGCGCGGCGGAAGCGGCAAAGGCCCGCAACTGGTCGAAGTGACCCCGGACAAAAAAGTCGTCTGGGTGCTGCAAGATTGGAAAGATCTCGGTGACGCCTCCGCCGTGCAAATTCTGGACGACCCCGGCATCCCCGAAAATCCCGGCGAATCCGAACACTGAACAGCCACCGGCAAAACGATTTCAGTGAATAAAGAGGGCAGAAGCTCGCCATTTGCATGAAGAACTGTCTCCCAGTTCTCAATGTGGCGGCAGCTTTGAGGGTTGTCAACAACCGGTCGCCCGCTTCAGTTCGAGTTTCAAGAAAGCTGGTTTCGGATTAATTTCCTACTCACGCGCCGAATCTTGCACGGGCTTGCCCGCCTCATAGAGTTGAATTTCCTTTTGCAGTGTTGCGACCAGCGCGTCATTTTTTTGTTCCGCCGCCAGTTCTAAAGCGTGCCGGGCTGTGGCGCCTGCCAGCGCGAAATTTCCGTCTTCTGCGGTTGCTGCCGCCAGTGTGCGAAGGATTGCAGGATTGTTGCCGCCACTCAACTGGCTGGCCTGCTGTGCGAGAGCAAGGGCCTTTGCGCCGTTGCGAAGCGTCGCGTCGGATGCCGTCACCAGCATCCAAGCCAGGTTGTTCAGGACATAAATCTGGTCGGGATTGATATCCAAAGCATTTTGCCAGGCGTCCATGGCGTTCTTGGTTTCTCCTTTTTGAGACAGGGCGACTCCCAAGTTGGCATAGGCGTCCGTCAAGCGGGGATTGATTTTTATCGCCTGCCGGTAACAAACAACGGCGCATTGCCAGTCCCTCTCTTGAATAAATTCGTTGCCGAGGTCGAACCATCTTGCCGGAGAGGCCGGGCTTCCGGCGGCGGTTTTGTCCAGGCAAACCATGGCTTCATCCCAATCTCCATTAAGCAGAAGCACCCTCCCGAGATTGTAGCAGGCCTCCGCATAATCGGGTTTGATTTTCAAAACCTTGCGATATTGTGCGATGGCTTCAGGCAGATTTCCCTTCAAAACCAGCGCGGCGCCCAGATCGAAATGAGCTTCCAAATAGTCAGGCATGATTTTCAAAGCCTGATTGTATTCCGCGATGGCGTCATCCACTTCGCCTCTCTTGAGAAAAACAACTCCCAGATTGAAATGAGCCTGCGCATAATTCGGATTGATCTCCAAAGCCTGGTTATATTGGTTGATGGCATCTTCAATGTCGCCTTTTTGGTAAAGCACATAACCAATGTTATTGTGAGCAACACTGTTTCTTGATGTGCAGGCCAGCGCGCGCGACCAAAGTATCTGGCCATTCTGCCAATAGGAAGTTTGTGCATGGCCGCAAATCGTTAATGCGCTGATCACTGCAATCATCAATCCGCCCAAAACCAACTGCCGCCGTTTCCACTGGATGCTCAAATCTCCTATTAACCATGTCACCGCAATTGCCAATCCAATTTCCGGCAGATAAGTATAACGATCGGCGTGGGCGGCATCGGGGGAAATTTGAATGACCCCGATCACCGGAAACAACATTCCCAAATACCAAAGCCAGCCCATTAGCAGGAACGGACTTTTTTTTCGCCACGCAATCACACCCGCCGAAATCGCGGCGAGAAAAATTATCGCCAGCAAAATTTTCCACGTTGACAGTCCATCCGGCGCAATTGGATAAGGAACAGCCAATCCAGATGGAAATACCATTTGCCGCAAATAAATCACGCATGAAACCAGCGCGTTGCCGAGGCGTTCAGAAAATGGAAGCCGGTGGGCATTCGATATGATCGTCTGCATATCCGGCATCAGCGCAGTTGCGGCGCACGCTCCGGCGGCAAGGACAAACAATGGAATTTTTTCAATCAACAAATGTTTTAAATTGGAAATCGAAAAACTGGAAATTCTTTTGAGAGGCCAGTAATCCAGCAGCAACAATACAAACGGCAGGGTCGCAACCATGCTCTTGGCCAGCAATCCTAATGCGAAAAATAAAAGCAGCAAAATATATCCTATGCGTGAAGGTTTGCGCACATGGCGGACATAAGTTCCGATGGTGAGCAGGAAAAAAAACGCACTCAATACATCCTTGCGCTCGGAAACCCACGCCACCGATTCCGCCCGCAAAGGATGAACAGCAAATACCGCCGCCACAAATGCGCTGCGCCACAGGCTGCCGGTCATTTGCCGCAAGACCAAAAACAGCAGCACTGCGTTCGCGGTGTGCAATAACACATTGACCAAGTGATGTCCGCCGGCGTGCAGTCCGAAGATCTGGCAATCCAGCATATGGGAAAGCGTGGTGAGCGGAATCCAATTGGCAACTTGGGCATGGGTAAAGGCCCAGCCAACTGCCGACAGGGAAAGCCCCTTTTCCACCACCGGGTTTTCATACACGTTTTTCTGATCATCATAATTGACAAAGTCAAACCGCCCGGTCTGCCCAAATACCACCCAGATGATCGCCACGAGAAAAAGGCAGACCCAGAAAACTGTCCGGCGCTCTGGAAAATGAGCCGGGATGCGTTCGGATTTGCGCGCGCGGATTTGCCCTCTTCCGGCCATGGACTTTTTTTTGCGGCTCATCGGGCGTGTAGATTGAAATTTTTTAACCAGATGTTTTGTCGGCAAACATAGGGCAATTGGCTCCATTTGCGGTTCATTATTCAGGAGCGCGCTCGCATGAGATGCCTTGTCTGCGTGCCACAATTTCCATGACAAGAGTATCTGACGCAAAACAATAATGACATGGGAGCCCGGCAAGAATTGCCGAGCATGACTTTGGCCGTTGGGTGAGGGATGAGGCGAGGAATCCAGCAGCCAAATGACCGAGTTAGGGAAACGCTGAATTAATCCATTTGTATTGGTTTCGTAGCGACGCTGGGGCG
>CAYPTV010000387.1:0-3411 GCA_964413505.1 uncultured Bifidobacteriaceae bacterium
ACGCGGCCAAAAAGATTGTGCAGGTCGCCCATGATGTCCTGATACGCGCCCATCAGGAAAAATCCGATGAAATACGGCTCGGGTTTGCCGTTTGAACTTCCGTTTCCATTTCCGTTGCAATGCAATTCATGCAGCGGCAGCGTGTCGCGCACATCGCGCAGGTCAATGAACTTGTTGACCTGCCCGTCGGAATCGCAGGTGATGTCAACCAAAGTGGCCTCGCGCGTCGGGCGCTCGTTCAGGCGCGAGACGGGCATGATGGGAAACAGTTGTCCGAGAGCCCAGTGGTCGAGCAATGATTGAAAGACGGAAAAATTGCAGAGATACTGGTCAGCGAGCGTGTCTTCGAGCTTGCGGATTTCTTCCGGCACATACGCCTGGCCACGAAAGCTCGTGACGACTTCCTGGCTGATTTCCCAGTAAAGATTTTCAATGCGCGCCTTGTCCGGCAAATCGAGCAGGCCGAGCGCGAACATCTGCTGCGCGTCTTCCTTGCGTTCCTGCGCGTCGTGAAACGCCTCGAGCTTGTTCGCCTTGGAAAGATTTTTTTTGATGTCGAGCAGTTCCTTGACGAGCGGATGCTCGCTGTCGCCGTATTTAAACGCGTCGCCGGCACGGATTTTTTCAATGGAGCCAAATACCTCGACAATCAACACGCTGTGATGCGCGACGATGGCGCGTCCGCTTTCGCTGATGATGTTCGGGTGCGGCACTTTCTCGGCGTTGCAGACATCGGCGATATAATAAACGATGTCATTTGTGTATTCCTGCAACGTATAATTCGTCGAGGAATCAAATGCGCTGCGCGAGCCGTCGTAATCCACGCCGAGTCCGCCGCCAACGTCCACAAATTCAATCGGGAAACCCATCTTGTGCAGCTTCGCATAAAATCGCGCGGCTTCCTGAACCGCTTTTTTCACCGTCAAAATATCCGGCACCTGCGAGCCGATGTGAAAATGCAGCAGCTTCAAACAGTGGCCGAGATTTTCTGACTTCAACAATTCCGTCGCCGTCAAAAGTTCCACCGTGCTCAAACCAAACTTCGCATTTTCGCCGCCGCTCTCGGCCCATTTGCCCGCGCCCTTGCTCAACAGCCGCGCGCGGATGCCGATTTGCGGCTCGACGCCAAGCTGTCTGGAGACGGAGATGATTTGTTTCAGCTCTTCGAGTTTCTCGACGACCATGATGACTTTTTTGCCGAGCTTGATGCCGAGCAGCGCCATCTTGATGAACTCGCAGTCCTTGTAGCCGTTGCAGACGATGAGGCAGCCCTGGTGATTTTGCATCGCCAGCCCCGCGAACAATTCCGGCTTGCTGCCGACTTCCAGCCCGAAATCGAACGGCCTGCCCGCGTCCAAAATTTCCTCCACGACTTCGCGCAACTGGTTCACCTTGATCGGAAACACGCCGCGATATTTTCCCTGATAATTAAATTCCGCGATGGAATTGAGGAACGCCTTGTTGATGGCCTCGACGCGATGCCGCAAAATGTCCTGAAAGCGGATGAGCAGCGGAAATTTCAGCCCGCGCCCTTTCGCCTCCTCGATCACATCCGTCAAATCCACCGTCGCGCCGGCGTCCTGCAACGGGCGGGCGACGATGTGGCCGGCGTCGTTGATGTCAAAATACTTCGCGCCCCAATTGGCGATGTTGTAAAGCGCGCGCGCGGATTCAATGCTCCACGGCGCGCCTGCGTCATGTGAATTGCTCATCTGGTGAATTCAAGCGAGGCGAACTATAAAACGTGGCGCGCGGAATGCAATCATCGGAATGAAAATTTTTTGCGACGCTTCAGGCTTTGCAGTCCGGTAAAAATTTGTTTTCATCGCGCCATGCCGGAAGTTCAACTCAATAAAATCGTCGCGCATTGCGACAAAATTCTCCACACGCGCGACATCGGCGACTACGATGGCGCGGCGAACGGATTGCAGGTGGAAAATTCCGGCGGCGTCACACGCATCGCCGCGACCGTGGACGCGAGCCTGGCGACAATCAAACTGGCGGTTGCGGCAAAAGCGGATTTGCTGGTTGTCCATCACGGACTGTTTTGGAGTCCGCGACAGCCGTGGACGGGGAAAAATTACGAGCTGTTGAAATTGCTCGTGGAAAACGATCTGGCGATTTACAGTTCACATCTGCCGCTGGATTTGCATCCGACGCTCGGCAACAACGCGCAGCTCTGCGCCGCACTCGGGCTGAAAAATCTGAAGCCGTTTTTCACCAGCCACGGCCAGACCATCGGCTTCAAATCGCGGACGAAAATTTCGCGCGCCGAACTTGCCGCAAAACTGGAGCGCGCGACGGGCGCGAAACCAAAAATGATTCCCGGCGGCAAAAGCATCTGCGAAAAAATCGGCGTCGTGACCGGCGGCGCAGGCGCGGAATTGAAAATCGCGGCGGACGAAGGCGTGGACACGTTCATCACCGGCGAAGGGCCGCACTGGACTTTTGCGCTGGCGGAGGAATTGGGAATTAACGTTTTTTACGGCGGCCATTACGCGACGGAAACCTTCGGCGTGAAGGCGCTGGCGGCGGAGCTGGCAAAAAAATTCAAGCTGCCGTGGGAATTTCTCGATCATCCGACCGGTTTGTGAATTGAGCGGGTCAGCGTTGCCGTTAAACCGTTGTCGCAGGCTGGCGGCGGGTTGAGAAAAACAGGATGCCGCACAAAAGGATTCCGACGCCGATGGCCGACAGGGTGACGTAAAGCGGCTTGTTCGGCAGGCTGAATTGAAATTCCACCGTGTGATTGCCGGGCGCGAGATAAACGCCGCGCATGATGAAGTTGCAGCGAAGTAGTTGCGCCGGTTTGCCGTCCACGGTCACGCGCCAGTTGGGATCATAGCGGTCGTTGAGCAGCAGGACGGAAGGCGAGGCGGCGTCGGCTTCGAAAATAATTTTCGTGGGCGCGTAGCTTTTGAATTCCACCGTGCCGGAATCTTCATTCGTCGCCGTTTCGGATAAATCTTTTTGCGGCGTGGAAATCAAAACGGTTTTTGCCGGATCAAAATTCTGCTCGGCAAGCGTTTTCAAATTGTCGGTGTCGTTGGTGTTGACCTGCCAGTTGGAATAAAGTTTTGCGCGGGGCAACGCGCCGGTGAATTCAAAGAGCGCGTAGGGGCCGTTGTCATCGAGCGTGGCGGTCACTTCTTCGAGTCGCGTCGGTTGCGTGATCCCTGGCTTGGGCACCACGTCGAAGCGCTGGACGATGCGGAAACGGCGTTGTGCCGGGTCGATCTGCCCGTTCATCACGTCGAGAAAACCGGCGGGACCGAGAAGGTAGCGCGTGTTGGTCAGTTGCCAGAGGCGCGGGAAGAGCCAGGCGTCGGTGTCGGTGCGAACGGCCAGTGCGCCTTCAAATGCCGCGAGGTCTGCCGGCTCCCGCGACATCTGGATGACGTCCAGCGACTG
>CAYPTV010000388.1:0-3411 GCA_964413505.1 uncultured Bifidobacteriaceae bacterium
TCATCCTCATGCTCGTCCTCAAAATAAAACAGGACAGCGAGGATGAGGAAGACGAGGAGGATGATCCCGAGTCCCGCATGGGGGGTGGCGCGGGCGTCCCGCCCGAACCATCGTTGGACAAATTGGCTGGTTGACGGGTTTCCGGCGCGACGCCGAAAACGGCAACCGGGACGGTTGCGCTTCCCATTCCAAATTCCAGATCCGACGTGAGGAGGCTCGTTTCAAATGCGGAATGCGGAATTAAAATAATGAGACTCGTCACCTCGTCTCCTACGGTGAAATTGACGGCGGAGTGCGGCCGTCCCCGGCCGCTGCAATGTCCTGACTGCTGCGCGCTCCGTTCAATCCGATGACGGTTTGCCCGGCCACATTGCTGCGCCCGGGGACGGGCGCGCTCCGGCAGTTGCAAACGTCGCGCAGGCGTTTGGCCATGACGCGGCAGGCGGTGAGACAGGCTGGGCTATTTTCAAAGACGGGAAAGATGCGGCCATCCACGCCCATGTCGCCGACTTGCACCTTGTTCGGGATGCCGCCGAGGGCGATGACGTCCCAGTTCTCAAACTCAAACGGTGGGATGGTAGGGCGGTCAGTCCTCTGACCGCCGCCGCCTGCCAACAAACGTGTTCTGGTTCACTACGACGGCGCGCACGGAGTGACGCGCCCTACCACGCCTCGCGGACGACGAAGCCGCGTCCGGCACGCCAGAGCGGTTCGCTTTCCGGCAACGCGCAAACGTCGCGCAGGCGTTTGGCCATGACGCACAGGCATGGGCGAAATATCAATGCCAATCATGCTGACATTTTTAATGGGACATGAACGATTCTCGGTCAGAGGATTTCGTGAACAAACTTCTCAACGGCTTCTTCGCCGTGACCGTATTTCGTTTCAAATTCGCCGGTGATGCGTTTAACCGCGATGTTCAACTCGGAGACAATTGACGATTTGTGCAAAACGGTCAGTGCTGCCTGCCGTAAAATGTTGCACAACCGTGTGTGGTATTGCGGATTGCCGCTGACGAATTGCCAAAGTTCTTTCCCGACTATAACCCGCATTTCCCAATCCGGCAGATATTGCTTTAACAATCCAAGGGTCACGCTCACTGCGGATTTCTTGCCATAAGTGAATCCGAGGTAGGCTTCATCGCCGGCAGAAATCTTTTCCTCAATCCTTTTCGCCCAATGCGAAATCTGGTCTTTATCCATGTCGTTTGGCCCGCTCTTGATTTGCAACCAATGGTTGCGTCCGCCGCGTGTCATTTTGAAATCCCAGTTTGAAGTGCTTGGGGCTTTCTCAATATCATCGGAACTTGCCCATACGAGTTGTTCCAAGTAGAAGCCCATCGAAGTTACGATGGAACGTGTTGCCGCCATCTCGACTTGAAAACTGATCAGTTCGCGCGGTGTGTGTATGTTCAACACTTTCACGAGAAGTGGATTCACGCTCAACGAGTCGAGATTCATTGCTCGAATCATCTCAACCTGCCGAGTCGCAAATTTGCGGCTGATGACAGCTATGTAGTTTTCCGAAATACTTTGCTTTGCATTCAGCCTTTTCTTACGAAGCAGGTGGAGGGAGTCAATCTGCTCTGCTTTGAGCCGAAGAACTGGTTTGCCTGAAACGCTAATTGGCCCGACCAGCCGTGCTTTAGGTATGGACAGGAATTCAGCGAAATTCGTGAATCCGCTGGCGAAAGTTCTCGCCCGTTCACGAGCAAAACCCAATTCCGCCTCAACGATTCCGGCGAGCAGTAGATGAAAACGTTCTGTTGTCATTTTTTATGTCCTTTCAAAATTCGAGCTACATGGCGTGCGATAGCTGACGACATATGCACGGACACAGCATTGCCAATTAGTTTGTATTGCACGGCGGAAGCTCCCGGAATATTCCAAGTGTCAGGGAATCCTTGCAAGCGTTTGAACTCAGCAACTGACAACGGCCTTTGCTCGTAGGGATGACCAAAGACAGTCCCTTTTTGCGCAGGCGAAGTGACGACAGTGGGTGAAGGCTCGTCCCAAGCAAGTCTGCGGTAAAAACCCATCTTGCCTCCAGCCGCATCAACGGCACCACCCATTGCCGCTGGAATATCTTGTTTTGGCAAATGCCGCCAATATCCGCCCGGTGGCACCAGTTTCATGCGAGGAATCAAACCCTTGGCGTATTTGCCACAGGCACCCAATTCCACCAGGTTAGCAGTTGCTTCCCAAAATGTGTTCCATGGCTTGAGGTTCGAATTGTCGTTAAACAAGTCTTGCTCCCGCTCGAAACCATGCGTCGGATTCGGAAGCGAAGCAGTTCCACGTTTGGTGCCGATGAAAACAATGCGGTTGCGTGTTTGAGGCGCACCGAAATTGGCCGCATTGAGAACACTGTAAGTGTAGTCGTAGCCAGTTTCGTCCATTTGCGAAACAAGCCAGCGAAAAGCCGAGCCGTGTTCTTGTTCTGTGGTCAAGTTCTGTTCATCCCGCTCCACTTCGGGGACGTGCTCAAGCCGTGACGAAAGCAATCCTGTGACTTCCTCCATCACGAACATCTGCGGTTGCATTTCTTTGATTGCGGCAAGAAATGCGATGATAGGGGATGAGCGGACATCATTAAATCCCTGACGCTTGCCTGCCGTGGAGAACGGCTGACAGGGTGGGCCGCCAATCAGCACATCAACTTTGCCACGTTTCAAACCGGCCTTGCGGAGAATTTCATTAGGCGTGGTGTCGTTGATGTCACAGCAAAGGAAAGGCAAATCCGGCAAGTTGAATCGCGCAACTTCCGCTGCCGCTGGTTCAATATCGTTCGCTACGCAAACTTTGAATCCATTGTTGTGAAAGCCTAAGTCCAAGCCGAGCGCGCCGGAGAACAATGAGATTACTGACAACCCTTCACCCAAGTCCGTCGGTTCAATTTGCAACGAATGGTCAGGCCAAAGATGCGGCTCAAATTCATCTGGCCAGACTTTCTGGCATTCACGCCAATCATCAAGTGTGGAATCGAACAACCGATGGAAAGTATTTTCATTCGCAATCAAAATCTCTCCCAGCGCCTTTTCAAGAGCCATCACATGAGCCTCATGCGACAAGCAGCCATCCTTCAAAAAGTCGCGCTCATGATGCCATATTCTCAAGCCAAAGAATGCCCGCACATCGCCCTTGTAGAAATGCGGATGGCTCAACTCTGCGAAATATCGCCATTTCAGTTCGTCGTAGGACTGAGTGAGGCTTTTTGTTCGAGTCATTGCCATAAAATTCGTTTCGAGTATCTTCCTTTTTCCACATCACCGCAGCATCAATTTGAATCTTTCGACAATTTGTTCCTGCTTTTTAATTTGGTGCTCCCAAAGGCGAAGGACGCCCCATTGTAATTTAATTTTCGCCGAAAATCTGGTCGAGCATGACCTTGACGTAGTGGCTGGCGGGCACG
>CAYPTV010000389.1:0-321 GCA_964413505.1 uncultured Bifidobacteriaceae bacterium
CAGGGTTGTTGGCTCCCGACAGTCTGCCCGTCAAAAGATAAAATTATAATAGTTCGGCCTAATTCGAATAAACTAAACCCTAAGTCCCAAAAGCCTTCGATTTCACTCCCTAATCCCCTAATTAATAACAAAAATATGTGAGTAAAAATTGTCTTGGGTGAGAATCGAACCCATCAATTTTCAGTCATAATAATAGCCTATACGGCCACGCTATCCACTAAGCCACCCTGTATCACGTACAATGACCATCAGCTGTCGCATTAATGCTCATAGGCCTAGGCCTGGCTAGACCGGTGGCCCAGAGCCAGAGCAGCAGGCTAG
>CAYPTV010000389.1:331-3391 GCA_964413505.1 uncultured Bifidobacteriaceae bacterium
CCTGCAAATAGCCATTACTATAGGCGTCTATTGCGATGGATGTGGGGAATCATGAAACCACGCCGCACTCGAATTTCTCGAAAATAATACAACATAACATATCGGTTTAGTTTCAGCAAATTAAGTTAATATAGAAACTAACAAATTAATAACCATTCACGCCTTTTACAACATAAACGCATAAAAAGTAAATCATCCGCCAGGATCGCCACCGTCGGTGTGTATCGAAGCTGCATTTTCTTCCGTGGAGTTCACGTCCTTACACCCGTGTATGGCCAAATGCGGACATTTATCTATTTTTCCATTTTTTTCTACGGAAAATTGTTCTTGAAGACCACGAATGATGCAGGAGGGGTCAGGGAGCTATCGGTAGCGACGGACAGCGAAAAGGCAAAAATATGGCCACAAATAACCGCAAAAAATGCCGAAAGCTGAGAATGTCAAATGCGGATATCCGCATTTGACCATTTGTCCGCATATGGTTGGTGTGGAACCCGGCGATTATCCGCATTTGACACGACTTACCAGCGCACACACATGCATACATACGAGCACGCATAGGTATACTGACTGACTGAGCGACAAAGGACAAGTAGGCCTAAGTTATAAACGTTGCAAATAGACCTACGATCTTGTTGCCTTTTTGGGAAGCTCGCTACATAGTAGAAGTAGGTAGGCAATTGACCTGCAATGACCGACGGATGCGCCTTACACCTGATTTTCAATCAATGGCTGGTGACTAATTTCTGGCGGTTTGGTACCTCCTGAAAGTCCTACATATAATTCACAATTTGTTTTCTGGAACCGAAACGCCACATCTCCCCGTTTACAAGCTAACCGCCATACGCGTTTTGTGGAGGAACAGATGTTTGGGGGATGGGGTTGAACTTGGAGGGCGGGTGTGTTACTTCGTGAAAGTCCTCCTCCATATTAAGCACAATTTGTTTGCTGGAACCGAAACTCTATCTCTCTCACTCTATCTCTCTCCGTTTACCAGCCAATCGCAATGCATATTTATGTTTGGGACCGTTCCCCGCAATATGGGGAAAGGCTGAATGTAAGGGGTCGAGCGTGGTATACCATGAAAGCCCAATACAATGGGCATAATTCGTCTATTGAAAACGTTACGCTGTCTCGCTTTGTTTAGGAACAAGACGCCTTGCAAGTTTGTGGGTGGGAGAGGGGAGGGATTGAGTTCGGGTTGGGTGTTGCACCCCGTTTGAGACCGCAATACTGGGCAGAATTTGTTCGTTGAAAGAGCTACGCTCTCTCCGTCTGTGTACGAATAAGAACGAACAAGAAAGCTTGAACATGTTGGGTTGGGATCACGACCCCCAAACAGAGGGCAAGGAGTGGAATTAGGGTTCGGAAGTGGCTTCCATTCGAAAGATCGGTACGAATTCCTATTAGCTTCCTATAGTGTGCTAGCCGCTATCTCTGACCGTTTTCGCAAAAAATCAACAGCGTTATTGACTGGCGGACAGACACAAGTATAAACAAACATACAGATCTTACATGTAGCCAACTTAAGCTTCGCATCGGTCGCAAACATCGGCACGGTTCGTTCTGTAGTTAGATAGCAAATTATGCAAGAGCGATGAACAGACGTCAAATCTAATTAAAGCTATGGTACGGTTGACGGATATCCCTGCAGTTTTGCCCAATTGTGGGCGACTCGAAAATGGCGTGGAGTTTAATCGACCAACCCTCTGTAACCGGTTACAGTGAAAGTCCGTGAAGGTCCCATATCAATTGAATGTGCGGTGTATTATTTACGAATTGCAGTTACATATGTCGTGACTACCTGCCGACACTTGGCGTATGCGGGGTCGGCTGCAGGGTCATGGCAGGGGTGAAAGAGATATCATGGAAGCCATTGCGGGTGTCCAGGCGGAAACTGGCAGAGTTAGGGCAGCTTTAGTACATGGCAAAATAAAAATTGCCGGGGCCTGCCATCTTCTAGTCTAAAATGACCCGTGGACCAAGCTGCGAACGTCGGCGCCATGTGAATGGAATGTGCTATGTATTATCTTCAAAGTGCAGCAAAATATGATGCGACTACTTGTCAAGAACATTCAGCCGTGGCGCTGCAAGCGGAAAATAAAATTTCGAAATTAGTTTTCATATTCCGCATATCCAATACATGGGTACTTAGGGTCGTTTAGAGAATCCGATGATCCAATAATTACCAGCGACACAGTATGGCCCTTAGTCACATGTCAATGAAATGTGCGGTGGCTTATCTACAAAGTCCAGCGAAATCTGTAGCGCCTACTTGTCAAGGAGATTCAGCCGTGGCGCTGCATGCGGAAAACTGATTTTCGAAATAATTTATCTGATTCCGCATATCCAATAAGGTACTTCCCGTAGTCTGGAGAATCCGATGACGTTTGTACGAAGTTTAATGTTTATATCGGTAAGAAGCGTAATAAGGGAATTACAGTGACGGCTCATTAAATTGGAAGTATGGTTACTGGTGATTACGAGCGGAAGAGTGTGGCCCTTGGTGACATGTCAAAGAATTGTGCGCTGGACTATCTACAAAGTTCGGCAAAATATGTTGCGACTACTCGTCAACAGCATACTGCCGTAGCGCTGCAAGCGGAAAACTAATTAACTTATTAAAACTATTTAAATGATTTAAATAATTTACATTAAATAATGTGTTTGTTGCGACACATTGCGGATCTTCGCGCATGTCAATGTAGTGTGCGCTGGGTTATCTACAAAGTTCCGCAAAACAAGTTGCGGCTACCTGGTAACAACATTCTGCCGTGGCGCTGCAAGCGGAAAACTGATTTTCGAAATTATTTGTCGGATTCCGCATATCCAATACAGGTACTTCCGGTCGTCTGGAGAATCCGATGACGGTTCGCACGTTGTCACAGACATAGATATTCCTATGGGAAGTTCGATTTTTATATCGGTAAGTAGCATAGTAAAGCAATTACAGTGGCGGATGATAAAATAGGAATTCTGGTTAGAAGTCATTACCAACGACACATTGTGGCCCTTGGCGACATTTCAATGAATTGTGCGCTGGATTATCTACAAAGTTCA
>CAYPTV010000390.1:0-3386 GCA_964413505.1 uncultured Bifidobacteriaceae bacterium
GAAAGATCCACTCCGTTGACGACGCCTTGCGTCGTGTCGCCATTTGAATCTGTTTGCAAATTAACCTGCGATCCAATCAGGGACTTGGCTTCAGATACGGTCTGGCCGGTTGACAACTGTCCCAAGTCGGTTTGCGTGGTGGTGTTGCTGGCCAACGTGCTGAATCCTACCATTTGCGACAGCAAATCTTCATTGGTCTCCGGGTTCAATGGATCCTGCTGGGTCATTTGTGTGACCAACAGGTTTAGAAAATCCTGCTCGGACAGCGTTTGTGTTGTCGCCGATGTGATGGCATTGGCGGTCGTTTGTGAATTCGCCGCGCCGGCGGAGTTGATGGATGATATGGTGGATGACATAAATTCAGGCCCAAGTTTCCCAATTGCGTGCCAGGGTTACGGAGGCGGAAGCCGTGGCTGTGGCCGTGGGCAAACCGGGAACCAACACCGCAGGCGCTTCCGCCTGTTCGGCATCGTCCCCGGCAGTTTGGCCGTTGGGGGTGGTGGGTTGTCGGAAGCCTTCGCTTCCGCCTCCAAATAAATTTTCCGCGCACGACAACGGCGCGACGCGCACGCCGCGCGTTTCTAGCTGCTGCTGCAATTCCGGCCAGTGCCGGTTGAGCAGGTCAAAATTCCCGCGATCCAAAACCGCCCGCACTTCCACGCCGTCGCTGCGCTGCTGTAGGTTGAGGGACAACTGCGTGCCGGCGTCCGGTTTGATCACCAGTCTCAATTCATCCGCGCCGTTTTCGTGCAGCCGCACGACCTGCAACGCCATCATTTCGCGTGTCCGTTCGAGCAGGGGCGTGGCGGCGGGTGCAGGCTCGGGCAAATTCGCAGCTTCCTGCGAAATGATTTTGATCGCGGCGGCATTCGTCGGAATTTCGGCACCCATGGCTGAAACCGGTTCGCTGCCATTTTTAGACGGCGAGGCATTATCCGCGCCATCCAAACTGCCTGATAAATTTTGCCCTGCGGCTGGCGCAGCCGTTCCCGGCAATTTTTGCTGGGTCACCTCGGCAATTTTTATCTTTTTTGTCACCATTTTCATGCTCATCTCCTGTTGAGCAACAGGTGTGCCATCCGCCAACTTGAAAGTTTCCGGCGGCAAATCCCACTCCGCACTCGAACCGACTTTGATGATGATCGTTGCCGGTTCGGGCGATTCTCCTGAATTTTCAACCCCATTTCCCGCATCTTGGACAACTGGTTTTTTTTCCGCGAATTTTACCGGAGGCAATGAAGACAATTTCTTGCCGGCAAGCGGGGATAAATTATCCGCCAAAGCAATTTTGTTGGCGGCGGCGGATTTTTCCGGTGAGGCAGACAAATCCGTCAAGTTTCCGGCTTTTGCGGAAAGCGGATATGTTTGCTCGATGGGCTGGCCGGCTTGAATTGGCGGAATGGAATTGGAATTTGCCAGGCTCGGAAGTTGCGAGCCCCGGGCGGTTGCCGGCATGATTTCTGCAACTTGCTTTTTTTCAGCGAAGCTAACGGCTATGACGCTGGCTGAGTTGGATTTCGTTTCCATTTTCGGCGGCGGACTCGACAAAGCATCATCGGTCTTTGCGGCAACGCCGTTCGGCAATACGGCGGCAATCGGAATTGTGTTCGCCGCCGGAACCGGAGTGTCTGTCACCGGCACCAAATCGGATTTGGATGGAATCGTGGAGACGTTCGCGCCGCGCTTCGAACCCGGATTTATTTTGCCGAAAACTGTTTTGCCGCCTTCATTGCTTTTGGAAAGTGGCGTGGCGGACAGGCCGGCATCTGCCGTCTGGCATTTGCAATTCGGAACCGTTCCGGCATTTGCCTGCAAAACATCGGAAGGATTTTTGGCGGTGATGCGCTCCATGACAGATTGAAATTTTTCCGCCAGTTGCTCTGCCATCGGAGCGGCGGATGGCTTCGGACTAGCCGGAGAACCGGTGCCGGCGGCGAGCGGAATGAAATTCAGCGTGGACATCAGAGGGATGATTTTGCGGCAGAGGAGACATCAGGCGGCAAAACCATCCGCAGCTTTTCCGTGAGCTGTGCCGCATGTTTGGCTCCGTCCATGCCTTGCTTGCTCAACGCGTCGAGCAGGAGGCTGGCCTCGTCGGGCTTCATCACCGCAAGCAGGCGCACGACATCGTCATCGGCCATTTGTGCGATCATGCCCGCTGCGCCTTCGGGCGACATGGCGGCGATCACCCTGGCCTGCTGCTTGAGATTGACAATTTCCTGCGACTTGAGCCGGACGACGTTCCGGTCAAATTCGGCCTGCAATTGATAAATGGTCTGCGTGGCCGTGGAAAATTCCTGGCGCTCGGTGTCCAGGCGCGTTTGCAATTCCTCCAGCCGCTGCGTGCGCTCGTCGAGATCGCTCTTTTCCATTTTCACTTCAGCGACCCACTGGGCAAATTCCGGGTTCTTGAATTTCCATGACGGGTCGTTGTCCGGCGTCAGCTTTCTGTCGGCCAGCATCGCCCTGACGCCGGCGAATTGTGCGGGCCGGATCAGCAGCGCAGTCGTTCCCAGATAAATCAGGCAGCCCGAAAGGGCGACCAACCATGAAGATGTCAGCCAGCGTGTCATATTTCTTCCATTTGTTTATATTGCGACAGCATCACACAAACCGGGTGAGGTTGAATTGAGGCGCAGTCCCATTTCATCCAATTGTTTCTGCTCGTCGCGCTGCACATCGCGGTCATAGGCGCGGTGGCATTTGTCGCGCAACTGGTCGAGCGCCTTGCGGTCGCGTGTGGCCAGCGTCATTTCATGCCATGCTTCGTGGGCGGCGCGCTCTGCGGTCTTCAGCGCGGCGGCCAGTTGCTCGCAACGCCGTTCCAATTCGCCGCACCAGGCGCGCGTCTGGTGCAATTTCGCGAACGTCTCGCCCTCGGCGACCTCCTCGCACAACGCCGTCCACGCCGTGGCTAGTTCATGGGACGCGGTGTCCAGTTTGGCGGCGGCTTCGTCGCTGGCGCGCAAAGTCTCGACGTAGCGTTTTTGAGCGACGCGTTCCTTTTGCTCGCGCAGCAGACGCAACGGTTGAAGTGGAAAACGAAATGGCTTCATTATTTATTTCCTGGGTTGAGGTTGTTTTTGCAGAACGGGCGTGGACAAAACCTGCGACAAAAGCGACCAGCTTTTTGCGGTCTCAAATCCTTCGCTGACTCCCTGCCGCAAAAATCGGTTGAGCGGATCGTGCAAGGCGATGGCGTGGTCAATGGCCGGATTGCTGCCCGCCGGATAGGCTCCGATGTTGATCAAATCCTGGTTGCGCCGATAGACCGCCAGATGTTCGCGCCCGGCGGCGGTCAAATTCAATTTCTCCTCCGGCAATAAATCGCGGTTCAGTCGGCTCACGCTTTCCAAAACGTCAATCGCCGGATAATGATTTTGCGT
>CAYPTV010000391.1:0-3379 GCA_964413505.1 uncultured Bifidobacteriaceae bacterium
ACGTCGCGCCGCACACGCCGATTTATCTGCTCGGCGAAATCATCCACAACCCCGAAGTCAACGACCAGATCCGTGCCATGGGCATCCAGATCATTTCACCCAAGCCCACGGACGAGGAAATTGAGCAGTTGCAGTCCGGCGACGCCGTCATCATTCCCGCCTTCGGCACCGAGGTCAGCACCCGCAAAAAGCTCGAGGCCAAGGGTTGCGTGCTCATTGACACGACCTGCGGCGACGTGATGAGCGTCTGGAAGCGCGTGCGCCAATACTCGAAGGAGCACGTCACCAGCATCATCCACGGCAAGGCCAAGCATGAGGAAACCAAGGCCACCACGTCGCAGGCGCGCGCCTACGGCAGCGGTCATTATCTCGTGGTGTTCAACCTTGCCGAGACGGATTATGTCTGCAATTTCATTTTGCACGGCGGCAACAAACACGAATTCCTGAAAAAATTCGAAGGCGCGTATTCCGCCGGCTTCGACCCCGATTTGCATTTGCAAGCTGTCGGCGTGGCAAACCAAACAACCATGCTTCGCGGTGAAACCGAGGAGGTCCAGCGCCGCTTCAAACAGGCGATGATCCAAAAATACGGCGAGGCCGCGATTGAAAAACATTTCCGCTTCTTCGACACCATTTGCGGAGCGACGCAGGACCGGCAGGACGCGCTTCAAAAACTTCTGGTCGAGCCGATGAACCTGCTCATCGTCATCGGCGGTTACAATTCCTCCAACACCTCGCACCTCGCGGAAATGGGCGAGGCCAAGCTGCCGACTTATTTCATCAAGAACGCCGCCAAGATGCAATCCGACAAGCTCATCGTCCATTACGACCAGCACAAGAAGCAGGAAGTGGAGACGAGCGGCTGGCTGCCGTCCGGCAAAATCAACGTCGGCATCACCGCAGGCGCGAGCTGTCCAAACAATTTGATCGAGGACACCATCCGCCGCCTGTTCGAGTTGCGCGGAATTTCCGTCCAAGAACTGCTCAAGAATTAAATTCCATGCCCCGCACCCGCCTGGAACTGGAACAAATCGAACGCCAAATCCTCGCGCCCTACGCGCAGTTCAGCGGCGACACGCGCGGACGCGAGCACGCGGAGGCCCCGCCCGAATGGCGCACGCATTACCAGCGCGACCGCGACCGCGTCATCCATTCGCGCGCGTTCCGCCGGCTTGAATACAAGACGCAGGTTTTTCTCAACGGCAGCGGCGACCATTTGCGCACGCGGCTCACGCACACGATTGAAGTCGCCGCCATCGCGCGCAACATCGCCAGCGCGCTGAAGCTGAACACCGACCTTGCCGAAACCATCGCGCTCGCGCATGACCTCGGCCATTCGCCGTTCGGCCACAAGGGCGAAACCGTCCTCGCGCGTTTGATGAAAGGCCGCGGCGGATTTGAGCACAACCAGCACAGTCTCCGCATCGTCGAGCAGCTTGAGCAGAAATATCCCAGCTTCCCCGGCCTGAATCTTTCCTGGGAAGTCCGCGAAGGCCTCGCCAAGCATCACACCGCCTACGATCATCCCGGCCAGCGCGGCAGTTTCGCCGCGAAAAATTCCTCGCTCGAGGCACAGATCGCCAACCTCGCCGACGAAATCACCTACTACAGCCACGACCTCGACGACGGCCTGGATTCCAATTTACTTTCCGAAAAAAAACTCGCCGCCAACGTCCGCGTCTGGGCGCACGCCGCGAAGCTGGTTAAAAAACAATTCGGCAATCTGCCCGACGAAAGCCGCCGCTATTTCGTCATCCGCACCATCATTGACATGCAGATTCACGACGTGGTCGAAAACAGCGAGCGGCTCATCGCCAAAGCCGGCGTGAAATCCGCCGCCGACGTGCGCCTGAATTCCAGGCCGCTCATCGCCTACAGCCCCAAGCGCCGCGCGCTGAACAAGGAATTGCGCCGCTACCTCTACAAAAATCTTTATTACAACCCCGTCGTGCACCGGCCGAACCGCCGCGCGGTGAAAATGCTCGGAGAACTTTTCACATACTTTCTGGCGCACCCGAAGGAAATCGGCGAAAGCTCCCGCAAGCGCGTCACAAAAATCGGCCCGCACCGCGCCGTGTGCGATTACCTCGCCGGCATGACCGACCGCTACGTCATGCTCGAATACCAGCGCATCTTCGGCCTGCTGCCTAAAACCTTGTGAGCATCTCGTCCGAAGAAAATCCGGCAAGCAATTGCAAAACTGTCTTGGATTGATCCGGCAGAATCAAGTCCGGCGCGATTTCACTCAAAGGCTGAAGCACAAACCGCCGCAGGTGCGCACGCTGATGCGGCAAAACCAAGTCCGGCGAATTTCGAATTTCGTTTCCAAACGCGATCAGATCCAAATCCAGCGGACGCGGCTCGTTCAAGACCTTTTTCGGCGCGCGGCCAGATTCTTTTTCCAGTCCGCGCAATTTTATCAGCAGCGATTCCGGCGTCTCATTTTGTTTTGGAATCAAACCGATAACTGCATTCACAAATTTGGGTGAATCCGGCGGACAATCCACCGGCGTCGTTTGCCACAGCGAGGATTTGAGAATCGGCTCGTCAGAAAAATTTTCCAGCCGCGCCATCGCGTCCAAAACAATCTTTCGCGAATCACCAAGGTTCGAGCCAAGCGCGACAAAAGCCAGTTCCTGAAATTCTGACTTCTGACTTCTGACTTCTGACTTCATTTCAACCCCAAAACATCCTGCATGTCGTAAAGGCCGGCCTTTTGCTTCACGACCCAGAGTGCCGCGCGCAACGCGCCGTTCGCAAAAGTGTCGCGGCTCGACGCCTTGTGCGTGAGTTCCAGGCGCTCTCCATTGTTCGCAAAAATAACGGTGTGATCGCCGACCACGTCGCCGCCGCGAATGGAATGAATTCCAATTTCCGCCGCCTTGCGCTCGCCGACAATGCCGACGCGGCCATGCCGCGCGACTTTTTCAAGCTGTTGTTTGCGGACTGCGGCCAGAATTTCGGCCAATGATTTCGCCGTGCCGCTGGGCGCGTCTTTTTTCAGGCGATGGTGCATCTCGACGATTTCCAGGTCGAAATCCGTTCCCAGAATTTCCGCCGCCTTGCGCGTGAGCCAGAACAGCGTGTTGACGCCGGTGGAAAAATTGGACGCCCAAACCATAGGGATTTGGGATTTGAGATTTGAGATTTGAGATCTCTCCTTTTCGGAATGGCCGGTTGTTCCAATCACAACCGCCTTTTTGTTTTTCGCGCACAGCGCGGCGATTGCTGCGGTCGCGTCGTGCGAGCTGAAATCAATCACCGCGTCAGCTTTGGAAATGACGGCGGCCAGATCGTCGCCTTGATCAATCGTGGCGGCGATTTTCAAATCGCGAAAGTTTTTCGCGCACGAGACGAGCGCCTGTCCCATGCGGCCTTT
>CAYPTV010000392.1:0-3378 GCA_964413505.1 uncultured Bifidobacteriaceae bacterium
CCGGTTTGCAGTCCGTCGGCAAGGTGTCAGCCGTAGATCGGACCGAAGTTAGCGCAGGCGCGGTAGTCGGCGGCTTCCAATTCCTGCGCGCCGAAAAGGTTCCACGAGCTTGGGCGGAAGATTTTTTCGTCGCTGACGTTGTGCATTGCCACCGGAATCCGCAGCATCGCTGCGAGCGAGATCAAGTCCGCGCCGACGTGACCGTAGCTGATGGAGCCGTGGTTGGCGCTCCAGTTGTTCATCACGGAATAGACGTCGCGGAACGCGCCTTGCCCTGTGATGTTCGGCGCGAACCAAGTTGTCGGCCACGACGGGTTGGTGCGCTCGTCGAGCGCCTTGTGGACTTTCGCAGGCAAATCCACCGACCAGCCTTCGGCGATTTGCAGGGCAGGGCCGAGTCCTTTGACCGTGCTGATGCGGCACATCGTCATCGGCATTCCGCCACGCGATAAGTAGCACGAAGAAAAGCCGCCGCCGCGAAAGTATTCGTAAATCGCCGGCGGCCAGGAAGTCGCCTTCAAACATTTCGCGGCCTCGGCCTCGGTGATTTCCCAGAACGGTTTCAGGGCGGGTTTGCCGTTGCGCGATTGTTCGCCGGTGCCGTCGAGCGTGGCCGCGCCGGAATTGATGAGATGCAGCAGGCCGTTTTCGCTTTTGCCGGAAAGTTTCACGCCGGTCACGCGCCTGACTGATTCGGGACTCCAATACGTCCGAACGTCGGCGAAAATCTGCGCGGTGTTGGTGAGCAACTGTCCGAACAACATGCACGCGCCGTTGAGCGCGTCGTTTTCTGTCGCGAAAACCATCGGGGCGCGGATGCCGTTCCAGTCAAATGACGAGGTGAGGATGGCTTCCATGAAATCGCCGTTCGGATAATGATCCGTCCAATGCCGCTGGCCTTGAAAACCGCCGGCGATGGCGTTGCGGCCCATCGCCTCCTCGCCGAAACCAAGCTCCGCGAGGCGCGGATTGCCGACCATCAAATCGCGCGCAATCATCGTCATCTTCACCACCATTTCCCATTCCAAATCCTTGCGCTTTATGTCGCGGCGCAATTTGGGAGGATTCCAATCTTTTCCCTCAATGCAGTTTTTCCGAGTCCACGCGGAGGCTCGCTCGAACTCGCGCCCGTCGTAAATTTTTTCTTCGACGCGGCGGGTAATTTCGCTCATGTCCACGGACTCGACGCGCATTCCGAGAAAACTTTCATAAAACGGCTGGTCAACAATCGAACCGGCGATGCCCATCGAAACGCCGCCGAGCGAGAGATAACTTTTGCCGCGCATGATGGCGACGGCAAGCCCGGCGCGGGTGAAGCGCAGCAGTTTTTCCTGAACGTCCGCCGGTATTTGCGAATCGCCCGCGTCCTGAACTTCGCGCCCGTAAATACCGAAGGTGGGCAATCCTTTCGCGTTGTGCGCGGCAAGGACGGCAGCGAGATAAACCGCGCCGGGGCGTTCGGTGCCATTGAACCCCCAGACCGCTTTTGGAATCAGCGGGTCCATGTCCATCGTCTCGCTGCCGTAACACCAGCAGGGCGTGACGGTGAGGGAAACGCCCACGCCTTCGCGCCGGAATTTTTCCGCGCACGCGGCGGCCTCGGCCACGCCGCCGATACAGGAATCGGCGATGACGCACTCGACGGGCTGGCCGTTGGGATAGCGCAGGTTGGCGGAGAGAAATTTCGCGGCGTTTTTGGCCATTGCCATGACCTGGCCTTCGAGCGATTCGCGGACGCCGTTGCGGCGGCCGTCAATGGTGGGGCGGATGCCGACTTTGGGCGTGCCGCCGATGAGAGTGCTGATGGGATTGGGCGTTTTCATAATTGCATTTGACGATTTACGGCAGACAGATTCACCGGTCTTTGACCGGATTGCCTCATGATTGCCGTCCCAAAAACGAGCGGCCGATTTTCAGGCTTCAATGTCCTTCGCTTCCAGCTTCTGCCAGACGACTCCATAAATCGCGATCAGAACGAAGCATACGAGCGGCACCACGAAGCCGATGCGCATGGAATGCGTATCCGCGATGTGGCCCATGAATGGCGCGGCAATCGCCCCACCCACGATGGACATGACGATGAGCGAGGAGCCGAGCTTGGTGTAGTCACCAAGGCCGCGGATGCCCAGCGCAAAAATAGTCGGGAACATCACGGACATGAAGAAGAACGTGCCGAACATCGCATACATGCCCAGTGTGCCGCCGCCCATGCACACCGCCGTCAGCGCGATGTTGATGGCGGCGTAGGCCGCCAGCACCAGATGCGGCTTGAACTGGCTGATGACGATGCTGCCGCACAGGCGGCCAGTCGCAAACAGGACGAAGCCAATGGCACCCAGCCAGTGGGCGGCCTGCAATTTGGTCACACCGGGATCGTTTTCCAAAGTGTAATTCACGCAGAAACTGAAAATGCCAGTCTGGGCCGCGACGTAAAGAAATTGCGTGCCGATGCCGAGTGTAAAATGTTTGCGCCGGAACAAGTCCCAGTTTTTGGAAACCAGCATGAAGCCGGCGACGTAGGCGGCCACTAGCAGGCAGTATTTGACCGGATCGAACAAGGCCGGCGGCATGTTCAGCAGCGCCCAGATCAATCCCAGAATCCGGGCGATGAAGAAATACAGCAGCCCGCAAATGATCGCCAGCGCGATGCCGATGCCCACCAGTTGTGCGCCCGAAGGTTTCAGGCTGTTTTTCTGCTCCGCAGTTTTTTTGCTTTCATCCACCGCATGCAAGTCCGGCACCTTGGACACGGCGAAGATGAGGAACAGGATGGCTGCGGCGATGCCGATGCCCATGTAGGGCGTGGACAGACCGGCGTTGGCGTTGGTAGCCACCGCAGCCACGGCGGAGTTGGTGGCAGTGACGGCGGCGACAGCATTGGTGGCAACTGTGGCAGCATCCGTCGCTGTCTTCGCAGCGTTATCGCCACCAAAGACAAAATAGCCGCCGACGATCGGGCCGAGAATCCAGCCGCCGCCGTTGATGGTCTGCGCGATGTTGATGCGCGTCGCACCGTGTTCCGGGGCGCCCAGCACGGTGGTGTAAGGATTGGCAATGGTTTCCAAACAGGTCATGCCGGTCGCGATCACAAACAGGCCGAGCAGGAACGCCCCGTATTCGCCAAGGCTGACCGCGTGGACAAACCAGAACGCCCCCGCCGCGATCAGCGACAGGCCGACCAGGATGCCGCCCTTGTAGCCGAACTTGCGGGCGATGAGGCCGGCGGGAATCGCCATCAAAAAGTAGGCCAGATAGTTGGCCGACTGCACGAGGCCGGACTGTTCCTTGTTGATGTGAAGCGAGTCCTGAAAATGCTTGTTCAGGATGTCAATCATGCCGTTGCAGAAACCCCACATCAGGAACAGCGAGGTGACCAGC
>CAYPTV010000393.1:0-3377 GCA_964413505.1 uncultured Bifidobacteriaceae bacterium
GGCAAATTTGCCGGATGGCAGGTCTTGCGTCAAAAACCAAGCAAAACGGCGTTTTTACCAACGGAACGGGGCTGAAATGGATGGCATCAAGCCTTCCGGCCAGCCGGGAAGACAGTCCCCTTCGTGCAGGGAGGTTTCGGAATGACCAAGCAAAGTTTGGAGGTCAATCGCCTCACTTTGGCTCTAAATTCCGTGAGCCGGTGGGATTGATTGTTGAACTGACGGTGAAAACTTCATGCTTTAATGAATTCCCGATGCAGCTTGTATCACTCGCTGACAACCGACGACGTTGAAAACCAATAAGATGCAAAAAATAAGATAGATGATGAAGAAAATGCCGCTTTTCTTTATTCGGAAAATGACAACTGCTAATAAAAGATAAAACAACCAACCGATAGCCCAAGCACCCGTCATCCATCCTTCAATCGCTTTGTTTTCGCCATTCGGAAGCCAAAATAATAAACCGATTGGAAACATAGGAGTCGCCAAGATGCATCTTGGAGTTCCAGTCACCGCAACGCTCGCTACAATCACAATTCCCCAAGCGGCTAACCAAAAGACCCATTTTGCAGATATTGAAATTGGATCGCTAAAGTTTGTATACGAAGACGGAGGCGAAAGTTTAGCTCCGCATTCGCGGCAATTTTCCGCATCATCACCATTGGTAAGACAACAGCTTGGGCAAATCTTCATACATTTATTGTGTTGGCTCCAAATCCCGTGAACCAGAGGGATTCAGAACTGAATCAATCATGCAAAAATGATCACCACCTGCAATCATGGAGAAAATCATTCTTCCGTAACGCCCGTCGGCGAGTCGGTAATAAAATTTTAGATCAACATCGCTTGTCCAATGGGGGCTATCAGCAGGCATCGCAATCTGGTTTGTGAGTGCGTATCCATTTTCAGGTGCTAGAAAAGGAAATTCTTCATCCGAAAGCACAAGCCCGCCACCGGGAATTGTGACAACGCAACGCCAATCATATTTCGCACTGGACGGTTTCCCCTGATCTTCTGTCCAGCATTGCACCACGAGGTCGCCGCTTCCGCCGGTTGTAGACTTGCCCGTTGTAAGGTCAACTCCAAGTGGTGTTCCATCACGAGCAACCCGATAATTTTGTTTAACGCCAATTAAATTCTCGCCGACTCCTTTTTTTCGCAGGTTAAAAATAACAGGGTTCTGGGGGTCTGGTGAAAAATCACCGTGAAGATATGAAACCCCTTTCTGCCCTCTTTGCGAAGCATAATAGCCTTCTTTGCTTACAAAAACTTCCAAACTCGGCCCATGTTGACCGTTCAAAGAAAATAATCCCTCCGCATCGCTTTGAGCGTTGGCCGTTCTATTGCCATCCTCTGACGGTGTTTCCGTCCACTTGAAGGTGACATTCGCTCCTGCAACAGGATTAGTGTTTTCATCCACAACCTTGCCATAAAAATCAATCGGCCTTTGCCAGTCAGCCAACACTCGTTGCTGGAAAGTATTTGAGCCTTCTGGTGTTGAACGGTATCTCGCCTCTGCTTCGGCTAACGAAGCTTCCGGCGATTTTGAAATGTTAGTTGTTGTCGGCTGCGATGGAACGCTGGCGGATTGAGCATATTCCACAGTTTTAGGTTGTGGTGACTGACTCTCCTGATTGGTGAGTGCCTCAATCGGCTTGTGTTGCGTTGCTTTTAGTATCAGCAATAAACAAACGGCCAAAACAATGATACAGGGTATCCAAATTTGTTTTCTCATGGTGCGGGTATGATTTGGCAACTTCTTAAAACCTGTTGAAAATAAGATCGTGTGGTTTGGATCGGCCATGTCCATTGTGCGCTATGGTCAGCAGGAAACGCATTATAGAATCCAAAATTGGCATGAAGGTCTATTGCCGATTGCATTACGCCATGCGCTGATGCAGGCCCGCTTTGTCCGATGGGCAAGGTGCGTGAACGTGAAACCTCTGCACGCGATTCCTCCGGGTCTGTAACCAAGTATGTTGACCCGATTATCGGATCGTAATAACTATTCGTTCCGTCGTAGTAATAGCTGGACCCACTAAAATAGACCGATGGCTTGAAGTCTATTTGATCCGTCACCCACCAATCCAAAACCGGATCGTTCGGATTGAAGAAATTCACTATTCGGCCAGTGAGATTGGTGTATATGCCGCGATAACCCATCGGTTGCCATTCCGGAGACGGAGAAAGGCCAAGCAAGTTCGAATCGGTTGCAGCATTCACGTCATAAGCGCTGTCGGGCATCGCTCCTTGAGTGAGGATGTAAGTGTCGAACGGCGCGCCATTTTTAATGGCTTCGCTCACCACGGCGTTGCCCTGGCTGTGCGCAAGAATGTTCAGACGATAGTTTGGAAAACGGGTTTTTAATCCATTCAAGCATGTCGTCAATGCCGTGCTGGCCTTATAGCCTTGCAGTTCGCTGTCGTTAAAAACTGCGGGGCTAAACGGGCTTGGAAATGGAGTCAACAGATTGCAAGGCCATTCAACCTCGGCAAACTTGCCCTGAAAACCCGCCCAATACAGACGCTTGCAGACTGTCCCTGCATCATCAACGCAATCCCACGGCTGCACGTTAATGCCATGAACCAGAACTATGAGATTTGAGTCGCCGCCAAGGATGGAGGCTGTTGCTGGCTGCACCATTTCAACATAGCTCATCCAATTGCTTTTCGCGCCACTCATGCTGTCTTGAATGACATCCTGCTCAAAATAATCTTTTATGTCATGCAAATCTATGTAGGCCGAAGTTTGAGCAACGACATTGCCATTTTGTGAAATGGTCAATGTGAACTGCCCTTCACCAATGCCTGCGCCCTCAAACATAAAATACTTGTTCGAGCCGTCAAAGAAGTCGGGCGGGAAATTGTAGGTATAATATGGCGAAACGATGCCGAGTTCCTGCTGGTTCACCAAGCTTTCTGCGACCGTTGAATTTGTCAAATAGCTGATGCCGCCGTCACCTTCATCCGTGTAAAGATTGATTGCTGGCGAACCAGAGATTTCATTGCAAGTCAACGTCACGGAATAACCTTGTGACGCTGGCAATGAAGGAACTCCGCAAACCCAAAGGCGGAAAAAGTTTTCCAAGTCACGCGGGCAGGTGATTTTTCCAGCATGATAATTTGGCGAGGCATGGGTCTCGTCTTTAACGTCCGTATCAAGATTCCCGTCGGTGCCGGGCACGATGTCACTGTTGTTGACCCAAACTTCATCGGGGCTTGTCTGTGAAGTGGCATCCGGGCCGTTGAAGCTCAAATCCATGTTGCCGTCATGGTTGGCGTCCAGTTGCAGGCTGACGCAATAAACGGTGCAGGTGCCGCGTGCGCCGGTGTCCGGGTCGGGCATCGTCACCAACGCGGCTGTGCCGGGTTGTGTGG
>CAYPTV010000394.1:0-3372 GCA_964413505.1 uncultured Bifidobacteriaceae bacterium
ATGGAGTTTTTCTTCATCAAATCAATGATGGCCTTGATATCTTTTAGTTCCACGATGCGTTTTCGTTAAAGTAGTTTCAAATTTTAGAATTTAGCGGCTCTTAATCAAAAATCACGACCCAGATTTCAATCAAAGTTAATTTGAGGTGAATCTATTTGTTTTTGAGTCCAAGGTCAAGCTGCAAAACAAAAAGTTATTAATTTTTAGAACAGCTCTAAAATTCGCCTAAAAATCATCATTTTAGACTTTCTTTAACGTCAACTGATGCTTCAAGAGCCAAAATGTAAGATTTTTGGCCAAAGCCGCTGATTTGTCCGCAACAGACCGGAGCAATCAATGATTTATGCCTGAACTCTTCCCGCGCGTGGACGTTTGACAGATGTATCTCAATCGTCGGCACGCCCACGGCTGCAATCGCGTCGCGAAGCGCGATGCTTGTGTGCGTGTAGGCGGCGGCGTTGATGACAATCACGTCGAATTTTCCTTTCGCTTCCTGAATCCAGCCGACCAGTTCGCCCTCCTGGTTGGATTGTCGGAAACCAATTTCGACCTTCAATTCCTTGGCACGTTCGCGGACTTTTGCCTCGATGTCGGCCAGCGTTGCGCGGCCATAAACTTCAGGCTCGCGCTGACCCAGCAAATTCAGATTCGGGCCGTTGAGGAAAAGGACTTTCATCGCGCCAAATGTTATATGTCCGGCGATTTTTTGTCGAACTGATTTGCTATCAGCACCAGCGCCGATTCATTCGGGTTTAAAAACGGGATTTAACAGCGTGATTGTTTTTGCGCAATGCGGGCAGGGGATTTTTTGTCCGGTGGCGTGGCTCGGAAATTCAATGTGTTCCTTGCAAAAGAAGCAGGACATTTTTATGGATTCGATTGTCTGCGGCTTCAACCAAAGCCGCATCAGCGCCGCATAACTGCCAGGCACCAGATAAACCGGGAGCATGTCCAAATGAAGCCGCTTGTTCCGCGCGAAAAATGAAGCGGGTCGGTCAGGTTGCCGATGCAGGTGGCTTGGTCACGGTTCCAGGCACTCAAGGCGGCGTCGCTGGTGTCGGTGAAAAGAAATGGCAGCGTCGGCGATTCAACGTGGCCGTCCCAAGTTGTCGCCGATAATAGCCCAGCCTTTCAAGGCTGGGTAAAATGTTCCTGAAATTACCCAGTCCCGACAGGGACGGCAGGCGTTTTCTTTCGTCCCTACTACGGGACTTGTGGTGCTTCCGCATGGTGAACCCAGCCATAAATGGCTGGGCTATTATCGAAATCACGGAGCCAGGCGTTCGCGATGGGGCAGGTGGTCACGGTTCCAGCGGCTCAAGGCGGCGTCGCTGGTGTCGGTGAAAAGAAATGGCAGCGTCGGCGATTCAACGTGGCCGTCGCAAAAGACCACGTTGGCTTTGCCGAGCCACGGAGTGGCGAAAGATAGTAGCCCACGGTGCAACCGTGGGATAAATCGTCAAACGAATAAAGCCCCGGACGGGGCGGAAGAAATGTTTTGCGCGGTGTGATTTTTCTGCCGCTCCTGCCGGAGCTTGTTCCGTTGTGAACCTTAAACCCACAGCTTGCGCTGTGGGCTACTATCGTGCGCTGCTCCGCAGCTATAGTCGGAGCAATCACGCATTCATTTATAAATCCATTTCTTTTTAATTCCGTCAGCAAGCAATCTGACTGCGTAATTATGCGCTGTTAGTCGGTGCGAATTTCTTTTTCGGATTACATGGCCGCGCTGTTCGGCATCTGCATAATTTTCAACAATCAAATCGTGATTTTTTCCAAATCTCTGAAACAACTCTTTCATTTTGTCGCGCTGATTCATGGATTTTAATTATTTTTCCAATTACCACGCGGCGGGCTTTTCTTTTTGGCTTCAAAAATCCAGTCCAGTGCCTTTGTCAGTAAAAAAGGGCCAAACAGAAAAGCCGTGACGAACCAATTTTCATGATCGTCTGTCCAATATCTTGAATTTAGATAATCCCAAAAAGGACCATCAGTATGGTAATCGTCGGGGTAATCGTGTGGAAACAAATGCCAATCGGAATTGTTCGTTGCGACATAAATGATGCCGATAATCCCAGCAGCCTGAAGAACAAAAAACAATCTCCACGTCCATTGATTCTTAAATAATGAATGGAACAGCAATTTTATTTTGCCCTTCAACTTCAGTAAGAATAAAGCAGCAGGAGCAAGCTCTTCATTTTCCTTTGGTTTCACATTTGAAGTTTAGTTTTCAAGCCACCTCAACCAGCCTCGTCACCTTCGCCGGCGATTCGCTGAATTGCGCCTTCACCTTGGCGACGGTGTTCTCGACGGACAGGCCGTATTTCTTGCGGAGTTCGTCCTGCGTCGTGGCGTGCTCGATGAACTGGTCCGGCCAGCCGATGCGCACGACGGGCGTCGTCACATTTTTTTCGCTGAACAGTTCCAGCATCGCCGAGCCGTAGCCGCCCATCAGCACATGGTCTTCCAGCGTCACGACGACATCCGCCGCGCGCCCGAAGAATTCCGTCGTGCCCGCGTCAACCGGCTTGGTGAAGCGCGGATTTATGACGGCGACATCGAAGCCTTCGTCCGCCAGTTGCGCTGCCGCCTTTTGCGCGATGGTGTTCATCGGGCCGAGGCCGAACAGCGCGACTTTCTTTTTTCCGTTGCTCGAAAAATTCTGGACGACCTGCGCCTTGCCGATTTCGAGCAGTTGCGGCTGGTCCTTGACCGGCACGCCTTCCGCCGTGCCGCGCGGATAGCGGATGAACACCGGATGATTCTGGTGCGTGGCGGTGAACATCATGTCCGCGAGTTCGTCCTCGTTCGCGGGAGCCATGGCGATGAGGTTCGGCAGGCAGCGCAGATAGGCGATGTCGAACAGGCCGTGATGCGTGGGGCCGTCGTTGGCGGAAAGCCCGGCGCGATCCATGCAGAAAATCACCGGCAAATTCTGCAAACAAACGTCGTGATGAATGCAGTCGTAGGCGCGCTGGAGAAAAGTGGAGTAAATCGCCACAACCGGATGAAATCCCATCGTCGCCATGCCCGCAGCGAAGATGACGCCGTGTTCCTCGGCGATGCCCACGTCAATATAACGGTCAGGCATGGCTTTTTCCAAATGCTTCATGCCGGTGCCGCTGGGCATGGCGGCGGTGATGCCGACGATGGAATTATTTTTCTGGCAGAGCTTCACCATTGTCTGGCCCATAACGTCCTGATACATGGGCGGCGTGTTCGGCTTGGCGGCGGGCGTCTCGCCGGTCTGGGCGTTGTAAGGCCCGAGGCCGTGGAATTTTTCCGGATATTTCAGCGCGGCTTCAAAGCCCTTGCCCTTCTGCGTCAAAATGTGGATGACAATCGGGTGGTCGCAGGTCTTGGCAAATTCCA
>CAYPTV010000395.1:0-3369 GCA_964413505.1 uncultured Bifidobacteriaceae bacterium
TCATGAAATGGTGCGATTGGCACATGACAGATAATCTGGGTAGGGCGCGTCACTCCGTGCGCGCCGTCCCGCCGACAAAGCTCCAGAGGGCTGGAGCAGTCCAAGACGCGATGCGCCTTTGGTCATTCCCGTGCCGCGCGAAGCGTCTTGGACTGCGGCAGCCCCCTGCCGCTTTTCCATCAGCCCAAGCCACGGCTGGCAGAGGACTGACCGCCCTGTCAGGTTGCCCCAAAGTCGGGCATTTGCAGAATTTCATGATTTTCCACCCCGGCGGCGGTCTTTATCTGAAAATATTTTTTGGTTCCATTTTCGCGCCTGGCGTGTTTTTGGGGTGCCGCACGAATTTTTTTGCAGGATTCCCGAAACATATTTTAAGGCCGGTTTCAGTGCGTTTTATGAGGTTCGCAACCGGATGATTTGCCTTGGTATCATTAGCTATAAACATGGTTATCATTAGTAAAATTTGCGCCGATTTTTGACGCGAATTTTATGCTTGCATGGGGGCGGCTTTGGCGGGATAAACGTAGAGAACCCATAAATATATGGAATACTATCAGGTCTTTCAAAATCGGGCCGTGCAGACGGCGGCGGTCATTACAAAATTCATCCCCACCCTCACGGTCAACGGCGTGACGGCGGCGGGACTGCTCACACAGTCCAAGGCGCTGGACACGTTGGCGCAGTCGCGCGACGACGCGCTGGCGGCATCGGACGCCGCCGTGAACGCGGAGAGCCTGGGGCAGTTCGCCATCCACGACCTCGTGCTGTCGCTGCCGCACGTGGCCGAGGGGGAGCTGGACGACAATGTGCCGGCGGAATCGGCGCTGATTGACCTGCTTGCGCCGGTTTACTCCATCGTGCCGCGCACCACGGAGCTGGCGCTGGAACGCGGCATGAAGCTCAAGAGCGCTTTGGACAAGATCAATCCCTTTCTCGCGGCGCAGACGCCGGTGCGTCCGCCGGTCACGAGTGGCGGCAAGGGCGAGGCGGATCTTGTGGCGTTGATGAACGCGCAGCCGGCGTTGGAACAGGCCATTGAGGACATGTCGGCGGGTGTTTCGTCGGCGCGGACGGCGCTGCGCACGGCGGCCAACAACGTGGACCGGTTGAACAAGCGGTTTTATGTGAAGCTGCAATCCGAGGCGCGCACGAACCCCGCGCTGGCGGCGGCGCTCAGCCAGATTGACACGGAGACGGTGAACCTGCCCGGCACGCTGGGCATCGCGAGCATCGTGCAGGGCGGCACCGACCAGTTGCATCTGCTGGTGAGCTACGACAACGCGAGTTATGACGGCACGCTCACGAACGCGGTTGAATGGGAGGTGGCCGGCACGGACGCCGGTTTCACGCATACTGCGGCGGTGGACCCCAGCGGCAACACGCTCGGGCCGTTCGCCGTGGGCAAGACGGTGAACGTGCGCACGCGCGTGACCAGCGGCGTGGGCACGACGACCGGCAGCATCCGCACGCTGACGATTCAGCCGCCATCGGCGTGAAGCGGCGGTGGGCTGGGAGCAATGGCGCGGGCGGATTAGTTCAATGCGATTTTGTTATCCTATTGAAATATGATGCACCAAGACTAAAGTATGCACATGAAAGTCAAAACCGCCATGCTGCGATGCCTTGTTTCATGGGCTCTGGTCTTGACGTGTGAGGTTATTCCGATGGCGGGAAAATCTGCCGCCCCTGATTTTCTTTGGCTGCGGACTGCGGGCGGCGAGGGAGCTGATGTTGGTTACAGCATCGCCGTTGATCCGGCAGGCAGCAGCTTCATCGCGGGCATTTTTGCTTCCACCAATCTCAATTTTGGTGGAGTGGTGTTGACCAACGCCAATCCGCCCAGTTATGACGCCTTTGTCGCGCGATTTAACCCTGATGGCACGCTGTTATGGGCAAGGAGTTTCGGTGGAACCAACGGAGATGGCGCCCGGGCCATCGCGATTGATGGCCAGGACAACTGTTATGTGACAGGTTCTTTTTATTCGACGAATTTTTTGGTTGGCAACGTCACACTCACGAACTTTGCTGCAAATGGATACGGCTCTTTTTTCATAGCCAAATTTGATCCGTCGGGAAATCTCCTCTGGGCCAGAGGCCCGGACAGCGGCTACAGTCAATCTGCCAATGGAATCGCAGTGGATGCCGCCGGCAACTGCTATGTCACCGGGCAGTTCAGCGGCACAGCCACCATTGGCGGAATCAATCTGGTCAGCAGCGGATCATCGGACATCTTGCTGCTCAAATATGACACTAATGGCAATCTGCTTTGGGCACAAAGGGCGGGGGGAAATTCCAATGACACAGGGATCAGCGTCGCTGTGGATTCAAGCGGCAACGCTTATCTCCTGGCAGTGATTCGAAGCACGAACGTAATTTTTGGAAACTTCTTTTTCTCGGTAAAGGGGACCAACCTAGACCAGGATATTATCGTCGCCAAATACGGTCCCTCCGGCAATACGATCTGGGCGGATCAATTTGGCGGCACCGATCTGGACAGCGGCAGTGGCATTGCGTTGGACAAAACCGGCAACGTTTTCATCACCGGCGCATTTAGCAGCACAAACCTGGTTTTTGGCAACACCACCTTGACCAACACAGGCTTTTTGCTTTATAGCACATTATATTTGGCCAAGCTGGCCAATGACGGCACGCCACTTTGGGCAAAGGCCGTTCATGGCGACTTCACGCAAGCCAGCCAGGGGGTGGCTGCTGACTTTGCCGGCAACAGTTACATTGCAGGTTTCTTCGTAAGTTCCAATTTGGTCTTTGATTCTGTCCTGATCACAAATACTGAAGGTGCTTTGGAGTATCACGCCGACGTTTTCGTCGCAAAATATGACCCTTCGGGCAATTTGCTCTGGATCGCCCAACCGATGGGAACCAATGACCAGCGGGCTTTTTCCATTGCGGTGGATTCCACGGCCAATGCCTACATCACCGGCTGGACACAGGGAACGAATGTATTGTTTGGCAATCTGGCCACCACCAACGCCTACCTGGATTTGTTCGTGGCGAAGATGGATTCGGACTACACGTTCCTGCAAATCGGCGTGTCGAATTCCGCATTCGTGCTTTCCTGGCCGGCGGCACACCGGGATGGATTCTTTCCCGAAGTCTCGACGAACTTACAAACCTGGACGCCGCTTGGTGGATTGATCATCACCAACAACGGACGCAAATACATGACCAACTTTGTTGTCAACAGCAAAGGATTCTTCCGTCTTAATGAAACCAATTAGCCTTTGGGAAGACTCCTGTTTGCTGATGTCGGCACGACGACCGGAAGCATCCGCACGCTGACGATCCAGCCGCCGTCGGCGTGAATTACATTAAAACGCGGCGATGATTGATCCGTCTCATGGGATTATG
>CAYPTV010000396.1:0-3360 GCA_964413505.1 uncultured Bifidobacteriaceae bacterium
ACGGACATCGCGGCGCGCGGCATTGACGTGGACGGCATTTCGCACGTCGTGAATTATGATTTCCCGATGCACTCGGAGGATTACGTCCATCGCATCGGTCGCACCGGCCGCGCCAACGCCATCGGCGACGCGATCAGTTTCGTGACGAACGAGGACCACGCCGAATTGCGCGCGCTCGAGCGTTTCATCGGCCGGGGCATCGTGCGGAAGAAGGCGGAGGGATTCAATTACAGCGCGTCCGCGCCGCAATTCGATAGCGCCGAGCCGGAACGCCGTCATCCCCTGCCCCATCGCCATCAATCATCCTCCCGTCCTGCGCATCGCGGCGGTCGTTCACAGGGACAGCAACGCCACTTCCGCTCACGGTGAGACGGTGACGTTGTCGAACAACGCAGAGTTCAGCGAGGCGTTGTTGTGCGCGGTGAGCGCGAGGCCGGCATAAAGGGTCTTGCCCAGCGGAATCGTCACGCTGTCAACGCGCTGCCAAACTTTCCCATCCGCCGAGAGGTAGCCGGTGAAGGTGTTTCCCGCGCGCACCAGTTTTATCCAGTGCGCGGCTTTGGACGGCGGCCCGAGCGTGCTGGTGCTGACGCCGTTCGCGTTGGTGCGGGACTGGAAGGCGGAGTTGCCCTCGGCGGTCACGACCATGAGCGCGTGTTGCGAACCGGATTCGAGATTGTCGCGGAACATCACTCCCGCCTTCGCCCACGGATCGGTGAAGGGCAGCGACGTGACGCGCGCGACAATCTGGCCGTTGCCGGTCAGCGGCCTGCCTGCGAAATGAAACGAGTCGGCCACGTCCCAGATATCGTCGCCGGACGCGATGAGATTGAAACTGCCGTTCAAGAAACTCGCCTCGCCCGCCGAACCGACGTTGCCGATGTCCGCGTCAATCCAGTTTCTCGGCAGCGACGCGACGGCATTGTGCAGCGATGAAATCCATTTGCCGATGACTGAGACGGCGTTGGTGTCCACGACATTTTTGGCGAGCGGCGGCATCTGGTTCTGGCCGACGATGCTGACACGATGCAACAGCATGGATTTGTTGGTGTCACCAGGCACGATGACCTTCGCGCCAAGAATGCCGAGGGGATTCTGCACCGGGCCGTTAATCAAATTTTGCAATTTCAAAGGGGTGTCGAAGCGCGCGTCGAAGAATGCGCCCGCGCCGCCGGGGCGATGGCACATGGAACAGTTCGCGTCGAGATAGGAGCGGACGCGAAGCTGCATCGGCGCGGCGGTGTTGGTGAGGCTGACGAGCCTGGCGAAGAACGGGATTTCAAGCTCATTGAGTTTCCTGTCGAGAAGACCGAGACGGCTCCACTCGCGAAGCTGGTTGTCGGTCACGCCGTCGGGATATTTGAAATCGCCGTTGATCTGGCGCGTCTTCACGCCCAGCACGCCGCCGGATTGCGGCGTGTGGCAGGTGAGACAGTCCTGACGGCCCGGATAAAACCAGCGTTGCGTGCGCATGCCGTTGGCGGTCGCAATCGCAATGTCCTCGTTCGTGCCGGCGGTCACGATGTCGGCGTCGGAATTGTCCGCGCGCCATTTGTAGCTCGCGCCATAAACATACCCGCTGGCGTCGCGGACGAGCAGGCGAGTTTCGAGCCGACGCAGTATGTTTGGATTCGTGTCGTCAACGGGCAGCGAGAAATTCTTAACGAACACGGTTCCGGCGGGGAATGTCCATTCACCCTTCGCGGAGAAATGAATCTTGGAATCCGACGGCAGCGCCATCCAGCGCAACTTCACCGCGCCATCCGACCAGAGCGGCGAGTTGACGGTGTAAGGAATCAGGCCGTCGGCGGGTTGTAATTTTTCTAGGTCCGCGAACGCGCCGGTTTGGGAAAGAAGCGTTGGCATCGGATGCGCGGGCGGTGGAGGACCGCCGCGCTGCAATTTGAAAATAATCCCGCCGATGCTGCTCATCTGGCAGAGATAAATCTCGCCGTCGGCGTCAATCCCGAAGGACGACAGGCCGGTGTAATCCGTGCCGGAGTTCGGGCCGGTGCCCTTGGGCATGACGCAGAGGACGGTCTTGGTGATGGGCGTGGTCGTTTCATCCATCGCCCAGATCGTGCGATAGACGTTGTCGCCGAAAATATATTTGCCGCCGAGGTCGCGCGCGAATTCCCTGCCGCGATAAACGTAGCCGCCGATGATGGCGCGTCCGTCGCTGTGCGGATAATCGAGGATCGGCTCCTTGTTGATGCCGATGTAGGGCGGCGTCAGGTCGCCCTGCTTGCCCTCGATGCGGTTCCACTGAAAATTCAGGCCGGATTCGCCCGGCTCGATGACCTTCACAGACTCGCGCGCGCTTTCGCCGACGTCGCCGATGAAAATCCTGTCCGTCACCGGATCAATCGTCATCCGGTGCGGGCTGCGCAGGCCGAGGCAGAAGAATTCCTCCAGCACATTGGACTGGCCGACGAACGGATTGTCGTTCGGGATGAAATAATTTGCCGTGAAGCCGTTCGCCGGCTGGCGCGGCGGCGCGTGGCTGATGTTTCCGCCCAGACAATCCACGTCAATGCGGAACACGCCGGAGTATAAACTCTTGTCAATGATCTGGTCGTTGTCGCCGACGGAATTGTCACCGTCCGTCCAGTAGAGGAATCCGTTCTTCGGATGGAAAAATATCCCGCCGCCGTGATGCCAGACGGTCTGGTTGGTGAGGTCCACGAAGATTTTTGCCGAGCCGGGAATCGCCACGCCGTCCGCGTCGAGCGTGTAGCGTTCGAGCCGGTCGTGATAGGTGTTGGGCAGGATTGGATTCGGGCGCGTGAACGCATCGCCCGCCACCGTGCCCGGCGCAACCCATGTATAATAGACGAAAACAAAATGATTTGTCGCGAAGCCGGGATGAAACGCGAGTCCGAGCAGGCCGGAATCATCCCAGCCCTGGCATTGGTTGTGGATGTCGAGCACGAGCTTCTTCTGCGTCGCGCCGGGAGAGTTCTCAAACGTCCAGACACGACCCTCGCGTTCCCAGACGCAAAGCTCGTCCGTGCCCGGCACAAACGTCAGGCCCACGGAATTGGTGAAAAGCAGGTTCGTGAACGCATTGACCGCCGACCAGTTGCCCGAAATGGCCGGGGCGATTTCCGGCATGGAGCCGTTGAGAAACGCGCCGATGACCGGGCGCGATTCAAGGCCGGAAGGTTTTGCCCGGGCTTGAACTCCGGAAAAGGCGAGGCTGCCGAGCAACGCAATCAGCAGGGGCAGTTTGCATTGCGCCGGGAATTTCAAAAGCGGGCGGTTCACAAAAGGATTGTAAGACTCAAGCTGACAAGACTCAAATTAAAGAACAAAAACCGGAAACTTTTTACAACAGCCACGCCGCTCCACTGGCCGGCC
>CAYPTV010000397.1:0-3358 GCA_964413505.1 uncultured Bifidobacteriaceae bacterium
GATGTTCGACGGCCGCACGAAATTGTGCAACGAAGTCGTCGGCGAAGTCCGCAACCTGCTCGGCGCGAAAGTATTTGAAACCGTGATTCCGCGCGGCACCAAGCTCGCGGAGGCACCGAGCTTCGGCAAGCCGATCATCCATTACGACAAATACAGCTCCGGCGCGGCGGCGTATGAACTGCTGGCGCAGGAGGTTTTGGAGCGCTTGCAGGGTGGAGCGCCAATAATCGTTTGATATCCGGCAAAAAATGATGAGTCATTTTGCGGCGGAAATTGTAATTCATACCGCGCTTGCCGCCGTCGATTGGATTCATTAGGCTCAAGCTCTTTTACAAACAACATATGGCCAAAGAAATTCTAGAAATGCCCGTCGAAACGGTGACGATGGAGCTTCCCGACACAAAAACCCTCCGCCTCAAATGGCCGGACGGACACAACCCCGATTTCAAAACCGGCCAGTTCATCACGGTCTATTGGCCCGACACGCCGGCATACAAGCGCGCCTACTCGCTTTCATCCTGCGCGCTCGACCGCGGCTTTTACGAGGTCACCGTCAAGCGCGACGGCAAGATGGGCACCCGCATCGTGGACTGGGCCAAGTCCGGCGACAAACTGTTTGTCATCCCGCCCGTCGGCAAATTTCTGCCGGCCTACGACAAGCACCTCATCTGCATCGCCGGCGGATCGGGCGTGACGCCGTTCCGCGGATTCGTGCGCGAAGCCACGCGCCGCAAGCTGGACACCCGCATCACCATCCTCTACAGCGTCCGCCAGCCGAAGGACATCATCTTCAACAACGAGTTTCGCGAACTGGAAAAGGAAAATCCGAATTTCAAATTCCACGTCACCTGCACGCGCGCGACGCCGGCGGACAACTGGACCGGCCGCAACGGGCGCGTTGATTCGGCGTGGGTCAAATCATTCGTCAAGGACCTGGGCAACACGGTCTTTTACGCCTGCGGCCCCAATGCGCTGGTTGAATTTGCCGAGGCGATTGTCTTCGAACTCGGCGTGACGAAAGAACAGATGAAAACCGAGAAGTGGGGATAGTTCGTTGCAAGTTGAAAGTTTCAGTTGCAGGTTCTTACAACGTTTGAAACATTCATCTTTTTACCTGCAACACGCAACCCATGCTAAAGCGAACCTCACTCTTCTCCGCGCACCAGAAACTCGGCGCGAAGCTCATTGATTTCGGCGGCTGGGAAATGCCGGTGCAATACACCAGCATCAGCGACGAGCATCGTGCCGTCCGCAATGCCGCCGGCATCTTCGACATCTCGCACATGGGCGAAGTCACCGTCAGCGGCGCGGGCGCGGAGGCGTTTCTGAACGCCGTCCTCACGAACGACATCCGCAAGCTCGCGCCCGGCGAAGGCCAATACACCCTGATGTGCAACCCGCGCGGCGGCGTGATTGACGACCTTTACGCCTACAAGCTTTCCGAAGCCGTTTATTTCCTCATCATCAACGCCTCGCGTGTCGGGCCGGATGTCTCCTGGCTGCAGGCGCAGGCCGCAAAATTTCCCGGCGAACTGAAACTCACCGACGCCTCGCACAATTATTCCGCCGTCGCCGTGCAAGGCCCGCGCGTGAAGGAATTCATCAACGCCGTCATCCCCGGCGCGTCCGTTTCGGCGATGCGCGTGAACGCCGTCACCGATTTGAAGAAGAACCAGATCGGCGGATTTCGTTTCGGGCAAGGCGCGCTGCTCGTCTCCCGCACCGGCTACACAGGCGAGGACGGATTTGAAATTGTCGGCGGCGACGAGGCAATCCTGCACGTCTGGGACAAGATTCTCGAATCTGGAAAACCATCCGGCATCAAGCCGTGCGGCCTCGGCGCGCGCGACACCTTGCGCACGGAAGTTTGCTATCCGCTTTACGGCCACGAACTGGATGAAGACACGACCCCCGTTGAAGCCGGCGTCGGCTTCTTCGTCTCGCTCGACAAGGGCGAGTTCAACGGACGCTCCGTCCTTGCAGGGCAAAAGTCCGCCGGAGTGAAAAAGAAGCTCGTCGCCTTCAAAATGACCGGCAAATCCGCGCCGCCACGCCCGCATTATCCCATCCGCGCAAACGGCGTGAACATCGGCACCGTCACCAGCGGCACCCAAAGCCCGTCGCTCGGCATCGGCATCGGAATGGGTTATGTCCCGCCCGAATGTGCAAAGCCCGACACGACAATCGAAGTGGAGATTCGCGGCGGACAATTTCCCGCCCTCATCGTGCCGAAACCAATTTACCGGCCCCATCCGCAGTAACCATCATCAACGCCGCATTCACGGCGGCGACGAGCGCGTCCACGCGGACGGGCAGGGGAAAGTCCGAGGGCGATTCCAGCGTGCAGCTTCTCCGCGTCTTGTTTTGCAGCAGCCAGAACGACTCCGGCCATAGCGGGCGCGTCGCCGGGTCGAGGCTCGGATTGATGACGCCGCCCCTGGCCTCCCGGCCTTCGATCACCGGCGACACGTCAATCGGGCAGACATGCGCCACCGCCGCCACAATTTTCTCCCCCAACGGCGCGTGGTCGTCCGGGTTCAATTCATATGCATAGAAGCCGGGCGACTCCCAGTCCTCGTGCAGGCACAACGTCAGGTCAAACTTCGGCTGCCGTTCCAGCCAGCGGACGTGCGCCGCCACTTCACTGGATTCCAAATGCCGGTAATCCCGGTTCAAATCAATCCCGCCGGCATTCCCGCGCGAGTTCAAAACAAAACCATCCGGGTTCAGGCAGGGCAGCAGCCACAGTTCCGCCGCCGCCGGCCACTTGTTTTCCTCCAACAACCGCAATGCCGCCGTCGGCCCTGCCGGTTCGTCGCCATGGATGCCGGTGCTGATGTAAATGCGGGGTGCGGAGTGCGGGGTGCGGAGAAGAGACGGCTTGCGATGCAGCGCCAACAATTCCAAATCGCCCGTCTTGTAAAACAATTCCGAAGACCAGCCGTGCATTTGCCCGGCGGATTTGACATCGCGCAGCACGGCGCGGATGTCAATTGTCTCGCCGTGGTAGCCGCCGATGTTTTTGCCGAGCTTTTGCACCCGGAGAATTTCAGGCAAACCGGTCAGGAGGCAAAGAAGTTTTTAGCACAAATATCCCCCAGGACGCTTCATCGGCAGTATTTGGCTTCCAAAAATGGCAGTGAACGACGTGCAGGGCAGTTTTTGGCTCCCAAAAATGCCTCTCGACGTCGTCGATGGCAGTTTCCGGCTCCCAAAAATAGGTCTCGACAACGTCGAAGGCAGTTTCCAGCTCCCAAAAATAGGTCTCGACAACGTCGAAGGCAATTTCCAGCTCCCAGAAATAGGTCTCGACAACGTCGAAGGCAGTTTCTGGCTCCCGAAAATAGGTCTCGACGAC
>CAYPTV010000398.1:0-3357 GCA_964413505.1 uncultured Bifidobacteriaceae bacterium
CCTTTTTCACCTGCGCGGCGGCAAACGCAAACACATCGGCGTTGCAGCTCGTGCTGGCGCCGTGGACGAAGCGCGGGTTGGAAAACAGATTCGCCGTGCCCCATAGCAGTTTTACGCCGGTGCGCTTCTGTTCTTCCTTCAAGACTTTCGCGACGGCGTCAAAATTCTTGTTCGTCTCGCGCAAGTTTTTTCCTTCCGGTGCCACGTCGCGGTCGTGCCAGCAGTAATACGGCGCGCCGAGCTTGGAAATAAATTCAAACGCCACGCGCGCGCGGTTTTGTGCGTTGCTGACGGAAGCGCTGCCGTCGTCCCACGGCCGCTGCATCGTGCCCATGCCAAACGAGTCGCTGCCGGTGCCACGGAAGGTATGCCAATAAACCACGGCAAAACGCAGATGATCGCGCATGGTTTTGCCCTCGACGATTTCGTCGGCCTGGTAGTGTTTGAACGCGAGTGGATTTTTTGAGCGTTGACCCTCAAAAACAATTTTGTCGATTTCAGGAAAAGCGGTCTTCATTTGTCAGAAATCAGAAATTGACCAATAAACGGATTGTCCGGAAACCCTCTGAAAAACAATGCCCAGAGTAATCATATTGAATACAGCGCGTGTAAAAGATTGCCACGAATTTACGCATTCAGCCTGTCCAATGCAACACGGATTGCCTGCCGAAAGAATTTTCTCTAATAACCGGGCAAAAGTCCGCACCGGTCTTTCTACAAATAAAGCGCGCTTTTCAAATCGCGCGACAGCACGCTCATGAACGGATATCGGTGGTCAGGTTCGCGCTGCAAACATTTGTGGATGACTTTTTCGAGCGCGGGTGGAATGTCGGCGTTGTGTTCGCGCACCGGAATCGGCGTGGATTCGTCCATCTGCGCCGCCAGGATTTCCGCAGGCGTCTCGCCTGGGAATGGCTTGTGGTTCGTCACCATTTCGTAAGCCGAAATGCCGAAGGCGAAAATGTCGGCGCGCGGGTCAATCGGTTCGCGTTTCAATTGTTCCGGCGCCATGTAGCCGGGTGTGCCGGGATTTTTCGCCAGCTTCACCGGCTTTTCTGGAATCGACTGCGCGAGGTCAAAATCAATCAGCCGAACGCTGCCGTTGCGGGTGACTAAAACATTTTCAGGCTTGAAATCCAGGTGCATGTAACCGCTTTCATGGACGTGTTCCAGCCCGCTTGCCATGTCAATCAGGATTTGCGCGACATTTTCCACCAGCACCGGGTCCTGCCGCGCGAAAAGCTCCTTCAAATTCGCCGCCTCGACGTAATCCATGACCAAATAAAACACGCCGTCCGCCTTGCCATGCTCGACGTAGCCGACGATGAACTCGCTGTCGTTCAATTTTGAAAGCACCTCGCATCCTTGCAAAAAGCGGCGGCGGGCAAGCAGATTAAACCGCAGCTCCCTTTTTAATTTCCGCAGCGCGAACGGCCTGCCTCGGGAATCGGTGACCAGCCAGATTTCCGCCATGCCTCCGCTGTTGATGAGTTCCTGATGATAAAACTTCCCGGCGAACTTCTCTTGATTCACCTCCAGCGCCGGTTCATCTGGTAATTTGCTCGCCATCCTAACGGAAAATAACACGCGGCGCATGATGGCGCGAATAAAAATTGTCTGCCGGTCTCTTTGTCCAAAATAAGCGGGCTGGCGCATTTTCAAAATGCGGGCATGTCCACGCGGACTAGCGCTGCGACTCCGCCACTTCATTCATTTTCGTTGCAGACATAACTCACTTTGCCTTTCTTGGTTATGCCTCACACACAAAATCACGGACATGTCCTGGTCACGACGCCCGAAACCAGCCTCCCCACCGGAGAAAACCCTCCTGCCGCCTCCGAAACCCTGACCAGTCAGGGACCCTATCAATAAATCAAGCCGGAACGGGTAATTGTTCCGGCTGTATTTTTGAAAAAACGAGTCGTTTTACAGTTTGCTTTTGGCGGCGCAAGGTTCACGATTTCCAAATGAGTGCGATTGCCGCACCAATCCATAGCTGGCTCAACACCGGCCTCGGATTTTTTTACCCGGAAATCTGCCGGATTTGCGAAAGTGACCGCGCCACGGCCAAGAGCGGCTTCGTCTGCCCGAAATGCTGGCAGCAGGTCCGCTTCATCCGCCCGCCGTTCTGCGAGCGCTGCGGCCTGCCGTTCGACGGAAACATCACGACGGCTTTTGAATGCACGAACTGCCGCGAAATGGAACTGCACTTTTCATCCGCGCGCTCGGCGGTCGTCGCCAAAACCATCGTGCTCGAAATCATCCACCGCTTCAAATACCGGCGCGCGCTCTGGTTCGAGCCGTTTCTGGCGGACCTGTTATTGCGCGAGGCGCTGCCTGTGTTGCGCGGACAAAGCTGGGATTTCATAGCACCCGTCCCGCTTCATCCGGTGAAGGAGCGTGAGCGGGAATTCAACCAGGCTGAACTGCTGGCAAAACATCTGAGCGGCGCGGCAAAGATTCCATTGAACAGCAAACTGCTCCGGCGTGTCTCACCTACTGCGACCCAGACTTTGCTCACGCGCGACCAGCGGGCGGAAAACATGCGCGGGGCATTTGCAGTGCGCGGCGGCATGAAATTGAACGGCGAAAAAATCATTTTGGTGGACGACGTTTTTACGACCGGTGCGACAACCAGCGCGTGCGCGAAGGCGTTGAAGGGCGCCGGTGCCGGGGATGTTTGCGTCTGGACAATTGCGCGCGGGCTTTAGTATCATTCATTCAATCAAATGGACACCACTTCGTTCCTCAAGAAGTCAGTTGGCGGCATAACCACGATGGAACCGGCGTTGACGCCGCCCCCCATCGCGCACACGCAGACCGCCTTTACCAAAAAACCGAAGCTCGGCGCGGCGAAATCCAAGAGCAAAAAGCGCGACATCCCCGAAGGGCTTTGGACAAAATGCCCGACGTGCGAGACGATGATCTTCGACAAGGAGCTGGACGAAAACCTCAAGGTCTGCTCAAAGTGCAACCACCATTTCCCCATCGGCTCGCGCGAACGGATTCATTCGCTCGTCGAGACCTGCACGTTCGAGGAAATGGATGCGGCCATGACCAGCGTGGACATCCTCAATTTCAAGGGCGCCTCCACCTACAAATCCAAGCTCGAAGCCTACAAAAAAAACACGACGCTCAAGGATGCCGTCGTCACCGGCCTTTGCAAGATCGGCTGCCATCGCGCCGCGCTGGGAGTGATGGATTTTAATTTTCTCGGCGGCTCCATGGGTTCCGTCGTCGGCGAGAAGCTGACGCGGCTCATCGAGCGCGGCACGGAAAAAGGCCTGCCCGTCATCATCATCTCCACCAGCGGCGGCGCGCGGATGTATGAAGGAATGTTCAGCCTCATGCAAATGG
>CAYPTV010000399.1:0-3353 GCA_964413505.1 uncultured Bifidobacteriaceae bacterium
AACGGGGCTGAAATGGATGTCATCAAGCCTTCCGGCCAGCCGGGAAGACAGTCCCGGTCATGTCGGGAGGTTTCGGAATAAAGACCAGCGTTGGTTTTGAAAATAATTCTTCGGCTTTCATAAATCCGGCTCAAGGTTTGCGAAGCTCATAAATCGGTTGTTTGCCGGGCAGCGTGAAAGTGCGATGGACAAAAACTGCATTTGTCGGCAGACCAAGCATTTCAAAGTTATTTAACGCTGGTCGTTGAATTGGTTTGGCTGGCCTTCCATTTTTCAAAGGCGACTTCGGCGACTTCGGGATTAATTTTACGAAGCGCGATTAACGCCCCGTATCGGTTCGACTCTGCAAACTTGGTCAGAATCGGAATTGCTGGTCGCCCGTTAGTGCCAAGATATCCAAGTCCAGAGATGACATGGGACAATGCCATCTCATTTGTTTCCGTTTCCAGATATTTTACTAGAGCGGGGACTACTTTTGTCGAGTCTATGGAAATTCTCGGCAAAGACTCAGCCGCTGCTTGACGCAACCAAGTATCTTCACTTTCGAGAAATTGTAACAAAACAGGAGCAGCATTGCTTGCTTGCTGGCCAAAGTAATCGCCCAAGCATCTTGTTGCATTAGCCGAGTGATCTCAAAGAGGATTCTGCCACCTGCCAGGCCTTTTGCATGGTTAGCACGTTGGTGGCGCGCATCCATTCTTCAAAAATCGCATCATTAACTTTCACATCCGGGGTCAAAGCCCTTGCAATGTCATTGGTCTCATCTCGAAAAAAGAATGCACCTTTATTCAGCCACGAAAAAACAAACCGGTTGCTGAAGGTAATCAAGCCTTGCGGCTCTATGGAACTTGGTTCGGCATGAAATTTCGTGACCGCGTTCGTTTTTAGTGGACTTGGCAAATCCAAATTCCAGCTAACAATCATATTTGAAGCTTGGCCAAACATTTCACGAGTGGCGTATTCCTGAAATGCGGGCGTGTTTGTCGGGATTGTGTTGTGCAAAGTCAACACAATCATGTTCGCCAGCAGGTTTGTAAATATCATTTGGCGGGCATTGGTTCTCGCAATTCGTATAGCGGCGGCTTGCCGGGAGGAGATAGGTGGCGAACAAAAACGGCGTTGGTCGGCAGGCCAAGCATTTGGAAATAATTAGTTGGAGTTTGAGTTTTAAGATAAGGGAGCCCATAACCTAGATAACTGAAGAACACAACCTTGCCGGAGATGCCTGATACATGAATGCTACAATAAGATTTTCCGCTATCCCATGTGAATTCATAGTAAGGCAGAGGATACACCTTGCCATCAGTCCATCGGTATTTTTCCTGACGAGCTTCTTTTGGTTTATTGAAGTCGAGTTTGTCCAGCGGCAAACCAACGGATTTCATAGTTGTTTCTGCAAGTGTTGTGGCGGTTTGCATGGTTAAAAGATTGGTAACGCGCATCCATTTCTCAAAAATGGCATCATTCGCTTTTACATCCGGTGTCTGCGCGCTCATGATAGTGTAGGGCATATCACGAAAAAAGGGATACCCATAGTTTAACCAAGTGAAAGTAAAACGATTGCTAAACTCAATGTAACCTTGTGCCCACTTTGAATTTGGCTTGGCCTGAAAAGCCGTCACCATGTTTGTAGTGATTGGACGAGGCAAGTCGAGATTCCATTTTGTCATCATATAAGTTGCCTGATTAAACATTTCTCGGAAAGCAAACTCTTGAAATGCGGGCGTGTTTGTCGGAATGGTGCCTTGCAATGTCAGCACCACCATGTTTGCCAGTAGATTAGTTATGATCATGGTTGATGCCAGTTTGTTGTATCAAGAATAACTTCATAGGTTGGCGGCTTGCCGGGAATTTTCCTGACAAACAAAGGTTGCTTTGGCAGGCCAAGCACATCAAAGTAATTTGTTGGCGGACGGATACGGATGGACTGATAAAAAGTAGTAAAATAGACGGGCTTGCCAATGATTCCTGAAACATCTATCCGCGTGCGGAATTTGAGATCGCCCCATTCAAATCCGTAGTAAGGCAGCGGATAGGTCTTTCCATCCTTCCAAGTGTAGGTTAATTGGTGGGATCGATCCGGCTTGTAAAACTTGACTTTTACATCCATCGCTTTCAATGAGTCGCCCGCCAGTTTCTTCGCTGATTCCATTGTCAACAAATTCTTGGCACGCATCCATTGTTCGTTTATGGCGTCGTTCGTCTCCACGTTCATCGTTCGCGTCACATTTTTGTCACTTTTGAAATCATCGAATTCGTCAAAACGCCCGAAGTCAAATGCAAAATGATAACGGTCTTTGAAAGTAATACCGCCATCTATTCCTAAAATTGTGGGTTCTGCTTTGAAGTGAGTAACATTATTTGTGGCAATCAAGCTTTGATCCAAGTGCCATGCTGCCGCCACAGCCTGAGCGTTGGCGACCATTGCATTATAGGCGTAGTCCTGAAACGCTGGTGTGTTGGTCTGGATGATGTTAAGGCTGGATACCAGCACCATATTTGCCAGTAGATTGGTTATGATCATAATTTTATTGGTAGAATGGAAGGTCAGGGTCGCCATACAGAGTGATTTTATTTGCGAGATAACAGGGTTCGGGTTGTCCAGTCCAAAAATTTGGAACACGATCTGCGTAATTTAGCGCATCTCGAAGCGTGTTATGATCCCCACACCAAGCATTCCAAAAGCCTTCAAAAAACACCATGTGAGATCCATTGATTGTCGTGCCCTCGACTGAAGCGGCGCTATAACAATTCCAGCCCAGAAAGGCGCGGGGGAACAACTGGTATTTGTTGTTCCAGTCGTCTTCCGAGACGATTTTCTTTGGGATGCCGAAGACTGTCGGCAGGTTGCCGTTGGCGGTGTGGCAGCCATCCAGAAACACAAAGCGGTAGGGGTGCAGGCTCGGCATATTGGTATTGAGCGGATTGGCAGCGTTGCCGAGAATGGATTGCAACAGGTCCACGTTCAAATTTGAACCGTGTCTTTGCCCAATGAGGTCGGCGGCGGCGTGCCCAAAGAAGACAAAGTTCCGCGCGTCGCCAAACTGCAATAGATTTACCAACGTTGTCCAATCCTGGCTTCTATCGAGGGTGAAGGTGTAGGGAAGCCCCCAAGTGGTGTTTTGCTGGTTGATGACGGCATCATTGTCATTGCCGTAATGCGAGTTGTAAACCAACTGCGCCGCCCCCTCCATCATTTTCGCCAGTTGATCGCCGGAGTCGCCTTCGTTGACAGGCTGCCCGTAAATTTGCATATAGGTAATAACCCAGTTGCGGTGCGTGCCATTATTTTTTTCAGAATAATATCGCTTGAAGCCGGAAGACGCGCCGCCGCTGTTTGCGTCATTTGCGCG
>CAYPTV010000400.1:0-3352 GCA_964413505.1 uncultured Bifidobacteriaceae bacterium
ATGCTCGGAAGTGCGACCCAGCTTGGCCGTTCGTTTAAGATGACGCATAAAATTCCTATTCCGCCTTCGGCTCTTCCTTGACCGTGGTGTCAATCAACCCCGGCTCGAAATTCATACCGAGCGAAAGGCCAAGCATGGTCAGCTTGTCCTTGATCTCGTTCAGCGATTTTTTGCCGAAGTTGCGATACTTGAGCATTTCCTGCTCGCTCTTCAAGGCCAACTGGCCGACGGTGGTGATGTTCGCGTTGTTCAGGCAGTTTGCCGCGCGGACGCTCAACTCGATTTCGTTGACGCTCATGTTGAGCAGTTTCTTCAACTTCATCTTCTCGTCGTCCTGCTTGTCGGCGGCTTCCTCGAACTCAATCGCGTTCTTGTCGTAAAGCGCAAAGACGTCGAGGTGCTTCTGAAGGACGACCGACGATTGCGTGAGCGCGTCGTCGGGCGTGATACGCCCGTCCGTCCAGACTTCCAAAATCAACTTGTCGTAATCCGTGCGGTTGCCGACGCGAGCGGCTTCAACCGAATAACGCACACGCGTAACCGGCGAGAACAGCGAGTCAATCGCCACGACGCCGATGGCCTGGCCGGGCTTCTTGTTTTCGTCGCTCGGGCAGAAGCCGCGTCCGATCTTCACGGTCAGCTCCATCTCAAATTTTTTCTTCTTGTCGAGCGTGCAGATGTGCTGCGTGGGATTGACCAATTCGACATTCTGGTTCACCTGGATGTCGGCGGCGGTCACCGCACCTTCCTTGTTGACTGAAAGCAGGAGAACCTGCTCGTCGCGCGTGTGAGCTTTGAACTTGACCTTCTTCAGGTTCAAAACAATGTCGGTCACGTCCTCGACGACGCCGTCAATCGTGGCGAACTCGTGCATCGCGCCGTCCACCTTCAACGAGGTGATGGCCGCGCCTTCGAGCGACGAGAGCAGCACGCGCCGGAGCGAGTTGCCGATGGTGTGGCCGTAACCGGTTTCAAACGGGTCGGCGATGAATTTTGCGTAGGTGTCCGTGGCTGTGGATTCTTCCTTCTGCAACCGCTTGGGCATTTCGAAACGTCCGAGTCTTACTGGCATGTTTTCCTTTCAACAATTTTAATCTGACTCCCCCGGCTGATTTATTCCCGGGCCGGAGAAATCCGTATAATTGTTTTTATTGTTTGCTGTTTATCGGGAATAAAATTCTACGACCGCCTGTTCGTTGGCGATGGGCTGGATTTCTTCGCGCGTCGGAATCCGCAGAACCGTGCCTTTGAATTCTTCCTTGCTGAACGACAGCCAGTCCGGCACGGCGCGGCTGACGGAACCTTCCAAATTCTTCGTCGCCAACTGGCGCGACACGTTGTGGTTTTTGACCTCGATCACGCTGTTCACTTTTAACGCGAACGACGGTATGCCGACTTTGCGGCCGTTGACCGTGATGTGGCCGTGGCAAACCATCTGGCGCGCGGCGGCGCGGGTGTTGGCCAGGCCAAGGTGATAAACGACGTTGTCGAGGCGCGTCTCCAAAATCTGCAGCATCTGTTCGCCGGTGACACCGCGACGGCGCAGGGCTTTTTCATAAACGCCGCGAAATTGCTTTTCCATCAGTCCGTAGTAATAACGAAACTTCTGCTTTTCGATCAGGCCGAGGCCGTAATCGGTATGCTTGCGGCGCGATTTCGGGCCGTGGACGCCGGGGCCGTAGTTGCGGCGTTCAAGATATTTCGACGGGCCGAAAATCGGAAGACCGAACCGGCGGCTGATGCGAACGCGAGGACCTGTATAACGAGCCATAATTTTTTATGATTTCAAATTTGAGATTTGAGATTTGAGATTCGACTAGACGCGGCGTTTTTTGCGCGGGCGGCAGCCGTTGTGCGGGATCGGGGTCACGTCCTTGATCGAACTGATTTCCAAGCCGATGGCTTGAAGCGCGCGGATCGCAGATTCGCGGCCGGAGCCGGGACCCTTGACGCGGATTTCGACTTCCTTCATGCCGTGCGCCATCGCCTGACGCGCGGCGTCCTGCGCGACCTGCTGCGCGGCGTAAGCCGTGCTCTTGCGCGAACCTTTGAAACCGACGCGCCCTGCGCTCGACCAGCCAATCAAATTTCCCTGCATGTCGGTGATCGTGACCTGCGTGTTGTTGAAAGTGGCGAGAATGTTCGCGACGCCGACGACAACGTTCTTCGCGTGCTTGGCCTTGACAATTTTTTTCGCATTCGCGTCTTCGCCCAAAAGCTCGGCGGCTGTCGGCGCGGCAACAACTGGCGTTTCCACAACCGGCGCAGTTTCAACGGACACGGCGGCGGCTTTTTTAGCCGGCTTTTCTTCGGCCGTTTTCCCGGCAGCTTCCGGCTTCTGCTCTTTTTTTGGAGCGGCTTTCTTTTTTATTTCTTCGGCCATAAATATCTTAAATCACAAATGAATCAGTGGATGCCGGTCTTGGCGTTGGGGTTGCGCTGCACGCCGACGGTTTTGCGCGGGCCTTTGCGCGTGCGCGCGTTTGTCTGCGTGCGCTGGCCGCGCACGGGCAGGCTGCGCTGGTGGCGGATTCCACGGTAGCAGCGGATGCCCTGCAACCGCTTGAGGTTCATGCCAAGTTCACGGCGCAGATCGCCTTCGATGACATATTTGCCTTCCTGTATCGCGTGAACAATCTGCGAGAGCTGCGCCTCGGTCAAATCCTTCGCGCGGGTTGCGCGGTCAATATTCGCGCGTTCGAGGATTTCGATCGCGTTGACCGGGCCGATGCCGTAGATGTAGCGCAGCGCAATGTCTATGCGCTTGTTCGGCGGAACTTCAACACCAATGATGCGTGCCATAAATTTTTAACCTTGCCGTTGCTTGTGACGTTTGTTCGAGCAAATCACGCGAATGACGCCCTTGCGCTTCACGATCTTGCAGTGCTCACACAATTTTTTAACTGATGCTCTTACTTTCATTCTTAAATTTTTGTCTCAACCAAAATCCGCCCCACGCTCAAATCGTAAGGCGTCAATTGCAATTTCACTTTGTCGCCGGATTTCAGCCCGGCAAAATTCTTTTTCGCTTTTCCCGCGACGAACGCCGTCAAGCAGTGTCCGTTTTTCAATTCCGCGCGCCAAGTGCCGTTCGGCAAAACCTCGGTCACGCGACCGTCAACTTTGAATGCTTCGTCTCCGGCCATGTCAAAATCTCCGGTTCGCCGTCCGTTATGAGGACGGTGTGCTCAAAATGAGCAGATAATGAACCATCTTGCGTGACCACTGTCCAGCCATCTTTCAAGATTTTTACTTCAGGCCGCCCGGCGTTGACCATCGGCTCAATTGCGATGGTCATGCCCGCGCGCAGCTTGTCGTTCATCTTCCGGTCCACAAAATTCGGCACCTGCGG
>CAYPTV010000401.1:0-3347 GCA_964413505.1 uncultured Bifidobacteriaceae bacterium
CGCGCTCGCGCAGGCCGACGTCGGCGTGGCCATGAACACCGGCACGCAGGCCGCAAAGGAAGCCGGCAACATGGTGGACCTCGACTCGAACCCGACGAAACTGCTGGAAATTATCGAAATTGGAAAACAGCTTTTGATCACGCGCGGCGCGCTCACGACGTTCAGCATCGCGAACGACGTGGCAAAATTTTTCGCCATCATCCCGGCGATGCTCATGCTGACGTTTCCCGTCATCGCACCGCTCAATATCATGCGCCTGCACAGTCCGGACAGCGCCATTCTGAGCGCTGTGATTTTCAACGCGCTCGTCATCATCGCCCTGATTCCTCTCGCGTTGCGCGGCGTGAAGTTCCGTCCGCTCGGTGCGGCGCAAATTTTGCAGCGTAATCTGCTCATTTATGGCGTCGGAGGCATGATTGTGCCATTTGTGGGCATCAAGGTCATTGACGTGGTCGTCGCCGGAATGCACCTCGCATGACCAAACTGAATAAAATCTATGAAAAATATCTTTGCTGAATTCGGACGTTCGATTGTGGTGACAATCTTCTTCGCCGTCATCTGTTGCGGATTGTATCCGCTCGTCGTTTATGGCGCGGCGCAACTGCTGTTCCCGTATCAGGCCAACGGCAGTTTGCTTGTGGACAAATCCAACACGGTGCGCGGCTCGGCGTTGCTCGCGCAAAATTTCACCGGCGCGCAATACTTTCATCCGCGCCCGTCGGCGGCGGGCGCGAATGGTTATGACCCGACCAGTTCCGGCGGCAGCAACCTCGGTCCGACCTCGTCGAATCTCGTCGCCAACATCACGGGGAACATCGCCACCTACCGTTCCGATAACAACATGGCGACGAACGCGCCCTTGCCTGCCGATGCCGTGACCGAATCCGCCAGCGGACTCGACCCGCACATCAGCGTGGCCAACGCTGAAATCCAGATTGCGCGCGTCGCCAAGGCGCGCGGCCTGTCCGCAGATCGCGTGCGCGAGCTGGTGAGGAAAAACACGGCCGGCCGCGACCTCGGTGTCTTCGGCGAGCCGCGCGTGAACGTGATGACGCTTAACTTTGCGCTCGACGGCCTGGCTGGCAAATGAATGGTTGCGTCAAGCCTGGCAGAATCTTCGGCAACTGTTGTCGTAACCACTCTTCACTTCAAGAGCGGTCACGACGATTCCGCGATTCTAATGTAGATAATGTGAGTGTTTTTCACCAAGCCGCTATCTGGAATCCGGGCTGATTCCGTTCAAAAGAAGCGGTGAAGCTGGACTTTGTGATGCCTTGGCCGGGGCGTTTGTGATGGTGATGGCGGGCGACCATTTAAGCCATTTGCTGTCCACTTTGTCATTGAGCGGAAAAGTGACGCCGTTCGTCGCCAGAATCCCCGGCGATTGCGGCGTGGCAAAGGCAATCCCGCCGATGACCAGTGCTTTGAGCGATTCCGCGCTCATGCTGAACCCGGAAAACAATCCGAAGTGGACACCAATGCCGCCGGCGTTCCAGAATTTCGAATCCGTCCTGACCAAGGGTGCATAATTTGTCTCGATCAAAACGTGGATATTGACGGCGGTTGAATCTTTCCCCAGCACAAAATATCGCACCGAGCCCACTTCCATGCCGCGATAATAAACCGGCGCGCCGACCGTCAATGAGCCGAGGCTCGGCGTGGTCAGAATGATTTCCAATCCGCCTTCAGACGATTTAAGAATGGGCGGCTTTTCCGCGCCGATGAAACTTTTTTGTTCCTTGCCGCCGCCCGGTTGCACTTGAATGTAAGGGCCGGAGACGATGGTTTCCAAACCGTGCAAACCGCCCGCGCCCACTTCGGGACGCACAACCCAGAACACGGAACCGTCGCGCGCCAGGTTTTCAGCCGGCTTGTCCAGGCGCGCCCGCACCTCAACGTGCTCCAGGTCGTGCGTCAATTTCACCGAAAGGACTTCACCCACGCGCACTCCGCGATATCGAAGGGTTGTTTGATTGGCCTTGATTTCATTTCCGTCGCTGAACTGGATGCTGATGACCGGACCCATCTGCCGGACATATTTGAAAACGAGCCAGCCCCCGACGATTGCGGCGGCCAGCGGCACGATCCAGATCATGGAAACCCGCGGCTGCCTCTTGATTTTAGCCTGCGGCAAATCGCACGCTTCGGATTCATCCATTTTTTCCACGTTCAAGGATTTCCTCCTTCCAGATCAGGCGCGGGTCGTAGCTTGAAGAAGCCAGAATGGTCAGGACGACGACGCAGGCAAAAACTAAAATGCCCGGACCGGGAATCACCGTGGCGAATTTTCCAAACCGGATCAGCGCGACCATCACCGCCAGCAAAAAAACATCCAGCATAGCCCACGGCCCGATCTGGCAGATTGTCTTGTGAACCCGAGTGCGTAATTTTTTCCGGCGTTGCCCGCGATTTGAGACGAGAAAAAAGAGTCCGATAAGCTTCAAGAGCGGAATGAGGATGCTCGCTGCAAAAACCAGCGTCGCCACCGGCCACATCCCGTCGCGATACAAGGCCCGGACGCTGCCCCAGACGGTGTTTTCCGTGTGACGCCCCATGTATTCCATGACCATGATGGGATAGATGTTCGCCGGCACATACAGGCAAAGCGCGGCGAGCGCCAGCGCCGCCGTCCGCGCGCGGCTGTTCGGATTGTCGCGTTGAAGAATTCCATCACAACGAGCGCACTCCGCCAGATGGCGCGGCGGCACGTAGCCGAGTTGCTGAACCAAACCGCAAGTTTCGCAAGCGATCACATTCATGCGTCGTTCAAGGAAATTCTTCCCCTGACGAACACTATCTCAAAGACCGCAGGATTAACAAATGGGGTGAACACCCCATGGAAGTTTAAAGTGGAAGCACATACAATAATGCTGCTTTCGACCAATGAAATTATCTCTCAAACCACACCACCTGAAACGCTACAAGGACATCGCCATGCTGTTCTGGAAGTATGGCACTTCCGATCTGGCCAAGGAATTTGCCAATGACGCCGCCGGCGATGAAAAAACAACTTCGCCCGCCAAGCCCGGCCAGCCCAATCCGGAAGAACTGGCCGACGATCTGGAAAAGATGGGGCCGACGTTCATCAAGTTCGGCCAGTTGCTTTCCAGCCGGCCCGATCTTTTGCCCGAACCTTATTTGAAGGCGCTCGCGCGTTTGCAGGACAAGGTCAAACCGTTTCCTTACGCACAGGTCGAGGAAATCGTCGCGAGCGAGCTGGGTGTCCGCGTCTCAAAGGCGTTTTCATACTTTGAGGAAAAACATATGGCCGCCGCGTCGCTCGGGCAGGTGCATCGCGCGGCCTTGCGCGACGGGCGTCCCGTCGTCGTGAAAGTGCAGCGCCCGGA
>CAYPTV010000402.1:0-3342 GCA_964413505.1 uncultured Bifidobacteriaceae bacterium
TGGTCTTCAAAATTTCCATCACGGGCAGCGGCTCGTTCTTGGCGAACGGCGTGCCTGGGATCGGATTGAGGATGTTCACGGGCACGACGTTCGCGCCGATGGCTTTCAATTCAAACGCGAGGTCGCAGCGGTCGGCGCGCGTCTCGCCCATGCCGATGATGCCGCCGGAACAAATCTTGATGCCGGCCTTTTTCAAATAGCCAATGGTCTCAAGGCGGTCATCAAACGTGTGCGTGGTGCAGGTGTTCGGGAAAAATCGGCGCGAGCTTTCTAGGTTGTGGCCGTAACATTCCACGCCGGCTTCCTTTAAGCGGTTCGCCACTTCCTGTTTTTTGATGATGCCGAGCGAAACGTCGGGGCGCGTCTTGCCGCCGGCCTTCAATTCGCGGACGCGGGCGCAGACCTCGTCGAGCATCGGGCCTTCGTTGAGGCCTTTCCACGCGGCGACAAGGCCGACGGCGGTGACGTTGTTCTTGTTCGCTTCGTCGGCGGCTTCGGCGACTGGTTCAGGATCAACAAATCCATACTTCGGCGAGCCGGTCTGGTAATGCGACGACTGCGCGCAGAAGCTGCAATTCTCGGAGCACGCGCCGGCCTTGGCGTTGACGATGGAGCAGAGATGGATTTTGTTTCCCTTGAAATGTTCGCGGATGCGGTTGGCCCACGAAAGCAAATCGAGGATGTCGGCGGAAGTTTCTAAATTGAAAAGCCACCGCGCTTCGTCGCGGGAAATGTGCCCGCCGCCCAAAACCCTTTGGCCGAGGGTGGAGAGTTTGTCATGATTTGTCGCGTCAACCTTTGTCGCTGTCATGGTTGACAGCATACCGCCCGGGAAAAATTCCGCAAGCGCACTTCACTGCGGCGATGGAACCCTGGACGGGAACGTCTGACTAAGGTAGCTGGCGAGCGAGGCGATCTGCAAGTCGGAGAGCGGGCCGCCCTGCGATGTGGCGAACGCGGGCATGAGGGAACCGGCCTTGCCCTGGGTGATCCAGGTGCGCCAGAAATCGGCGCTGGTGGACACCTTCAAATTATGGAGGTCGGGCACCATCGTGGCGCGCTGTTCGGCCTCGTGGCAGACGGCGCAGACGGAATCGTAAAGCGCCTTGCCGTATTTGCCGGCGCCTTTTGTAATGTGGCAGGAGGCGCAATCGCCTTTGAAGACAGCCTGCCGGTCCACTTTCGCGGCGGCGATGCCCCGTGCGCGGTCGGCTTCGCTCATCGGCGGGATGACCGGCTGTATGATGTTCATCTGCTCGTAAAGCCTTTTGATCCCCCTGTCCGTCGCCACGTCCACATATTTGTAAATGGTCCCGGTTTTGCCCTCGAGGTTCACGGTCACGCCTATGTGGCCGTTCGCGCCGGGCGGAATCGTCCAGGGCAGATCCGGCAGTTGCGCGGTGGTGCAGCCGCAGGAGGGGTGGACGCTCAATATGGTGACGCTGGCGGGCGTGATGGAATTGGTGGTGGCGGTGAGGTTTGTGACGGTGGAGATGTTGGTGATGAGCGTGACATCAATGTTTTTGGCGATGTTTGTGAAATTGAAGACAAAGTGCGCCTCGGTTTCATCGGCGTCAATGTTCGTCGCCTTCAGCAGGCTGTCCCAGGCGAGCACGCCGTCGGGCATCTGGTCGTTCGCGTGCGTCATGTCCGGCACATAGACGGGCGGCGTGGTGGCGACGGGCTGCGCGTCGGCGACCAAAAGACCTGCGGCAAAAAGAATTGATCCGGCCAATGCGGCTCGAAATGCGCGACTAAATTTCATAAATGTATTTTGACGCTAAACCACCGGGTCAGTTTTGGCGAGCCGGAAAATGATTCACAGGCGGTTCAACGCGCCCAGCACGGCCTTGACGGAGGCCAGCCCGATGTTCGTGTCCACGCCCGCGCCCCAGCGTGATTTGCCGTCGGCGGTCTTGATCTGGATGTAGGCGATGGCCGCCGCCGTTTCGCCGGAACTTAATGCGTGCTCGCTGTAACTGGAAATTTCAAAGCGCGGAACGCCCGCCGTCGTCAAGCCGTGGACGAGCGCGGCGAGCGGGCCGTTGCCTTCGCCCTTGAATTCAACCGCCTTGCCGTCGCGCAAAAACTTCGCGCGGCATTTCACGACGCCGTTTTTGCTTTCGGTCTCGAATTGTTCAAGCTGCCAGGGCGAATGGCGCTCGACGTATTCGCGCCAGAACATTTCCTTCAATTCCGCGCCGCTCACTTCGCGGCCAAGCTTGTCCACGGCGTCGTTGGCGATGGGGCCGAACTCGCGCTGCATGTCCTTGGGCAGCTCGATGCCGAACTCGCTTTCGAGCAGGTAGGCGACGCCGCCCTTGCCGGACTGGGAGTTGACGCGGATGACCTCGCGGTATTCGCGGCCGATGTCCGCCGGGTCAATCGTGAGATAAGGCACGTCCCAATGCTCGCGCTTCTTTTCTTCCCATTCCGCGAGGCCTTTCTTGATGGCGTCCTGATGCGAGCCGCTGAAGGCGGTGAAAACCAGTTCGCCCGCGTAAGGCTGGCGCGGGGGAACCGTCATGCCGGTGCTTCGTTCATAGACATCAATGATCGAAGCGAGATTGGAGAAATCCAATTTCGGATCTATGCCGTGCATGTAGAGATTCAACGCCACGGTCACGATGTCCAAATTGCCAGTGCGTTCGCCGTTGCCAAACAAAGTTCCTTCGACGCGGTCCGCGCCCGCGAGCAAACCAAGTTCCGTTGCGGCCACGCCGGTGCAACGGTCGTTGTGCGTGTGCAAGCTGATGATGAGCGCGTCGCGATTCTTGATGTTCCTGCAAATCCATTCAATTTGATCCGCATAGACATTGGGCATCGCCACCTCGACCGTGTCCGGCAGATTCAAGATCATCTTGTGCTGCGGCGTCGGTTGCCACACGTCCATGACAGCCTCGGAAATTTCTTTCGCGTATTCCACTTCCGTCATGCTGAAACTTTCCGGCGAATACTGGAGCATCACTTCCGTGCCCTTGAGCCGGTGCAGACGGTCCTTGATCATCTTCGCGCCGTTCACGGCAATGGCCTTGATCTCGTCCTTCGACTTGCCGAACACGACGCGGCGCTGCGCCGGCGACGTCGAATTATACATGTGGATGATGACCCTCTTTGCGCCGATCAAAGATTCGATGGTGCGCTCAATCAAATCCTCGCGCGCCTGCACGAGCACCTGCAACCACACGTCGTCCGGCGCGTGGCCTTTTTCGATGAGCAAACGGTTGAAGGCAAATTCGGTGTTCGATGCCGACGGAAAGCCGACCTCGATTTCCTTGAAACCGATCTTCACGAGCGTCTGGAACAATTCCAGTTTCTGCGACACGTTCATCGGCACGGCGA
>CAYPTV010000403.1:0-3341 GCA_964413505.1 uncultured Bifidobacteriaceae bacterium
TTCAACGAAGTGCCCAAGACGCACGACGTGACCGACGAGCTCGCGGCCTACAAGCTCGCGGGCGAGCCGTTCCCCGGCAGCTTTGGCATTTTCTACAAGGCCAGCAAGCCGACCAAGAACGCCAAGGAAGCCGAGATCAACAAATCGTTTCAGGACAAGGTCAAAGGCCTGAAAGACTGGCAGATTCTCCAGAAGAATTTCGACCGGATGAAATAAAAGCTCACCCATAACTTTCAAAACCCCGGTGCAAGCCGGGGTTTTGTTTTTGATGGGGCGAGTGTAAAACTGCTTGTCATGTGGCAACAACAGGGCTACGTTCACCTCATGAGCAAGACCGCGACCATCCGCACCCGCATCGAACCCGGCCTCAAGAGCGAAGTCGAGGACATCCTCGCCCATTTGGGGCTGACGGCTTCTGAGACGGTGCATCTGCTTTACCGCCAGATTAAGCTGCAACGCGGCCTGCCATTCGACGTGCGGATTCCGAACGCGCTCACCATGCGCACGCTCAACGCCAGCAAGATGGGCAAAAATGTAAAACGGTTCGGCAGCAAAAAGGAACTTTTTGCCGACCTGGGTTTGTGAGAACTTTCAGCCGCACCAGTCAGTTCAAGAAAGATGTCAAACGCGCGGGCAAGCGAGGCCAAGACCTCGCAAAACTCCGGGAAGTCATGGAATTGCTGATTGAAGGCAAGCCGTTGCCGCCGGAATTCAAGGATCATCCGCTGCGCGGAAATTTTGCCGGCAGCCGCGACTGCCACATCAAGCCGGATTGGGTGCTGATTTACACGCTTGCCGAAAAAGACACGCACGTCCGCTTTGAACGCACCGGCACGCACAGCGATTTGTTCCGCTGAGATTCATGTCAAAGCTTTGCATCTTTGCAGTTAATTTTCCGGCAACACATGGCCCACATCCACGAAAAAATTGATTTCACCGTCGCAATATTCATCGTTCACGATGGAAAAATCCTTCTCATCCACCATCGCAAGCTCGACAAGTGGCTGCCGCTCGGCGGCCACATCGAGCTGGACGAAGACCCGGAGCAGGCCGCATTGCGCGAGGCGGAGGAAGAAAGCGGCCTCGACGTGGAACTGCTCGGCGAACGTCCGCCCACGACCTCGCCCGGCACCCGCGCACTCATCGCGCCGCGCTTTCTCGACATCCACCGCATTAACGACACGCACGAGCACATCGGCATGATTTACTGGGCGCGGCCAAAAAATTCCGCCGCCGTAAAACTCGCCACCGCCGAGCATCACGACATCCGCTGGTGCAGCCTTGAAGACATGGAAAAATTGTCCCCGCCGATGACCGACGCGGTGAAATGGTATTGCCGCCAGGCCATCGGTGAAATTTCCAGCCGGCCATGACAGCCAACCAGAAAATCCGCAACACCTCCTTTGCCATCGAAGGGCTGAACTCCTTCGCCACGGTTCTTTATTTCAACTACCTCTACTTTTTCATGCAGGCGCGGTTCGGCTTCGGCGACCAGCGCAACCTCCTTTTGGCCGCGTTGCTGGGCTTCATCTACACTATTGCCGCGTGGCAGGGCGGCAGGATCGCGCACCGGCTCGGATATTTTCTCACGCTCAAGATCGGGTTCGCGTTGATGCTGGCCGGGCTGATTGCCGGTTCGATGCTCACTTCCATGCCCGGCCAGGTTCTTTCCGCCATCGTCGTCGCCGTCGGCATGTGCGCCACGTGGCCGACGCTCGAGGCGCTCGTCAGCGAGAGCGAACCGCCCGCCGCCGTCCCGCGCGTCGTCGGCATCTACAACATCACCTGGGCCGTCGCTAACGCCGTGGCCTATTTCATCGGCGGCACGCTGATCGTCAAATTCGGGTTCAAAATCATTTTCATCGCGCCCATCGTCATCGTGCTCGCGCAACTCGTCCTGACGTTCTGGATGGAAATGCACGCAAAGGAAATCGTCCATGCCCGCAATGAAACCGATTCCACGCCGCCGCCCGACCCGAACCGTCCGTCTCCGGCGCGGGCAAAAACATTTCTGCGCATGGCGTGGCTTGCGAACCCGTTCGCCTACATCGCCATCAACACCCTCATCGCCACCATCCCCGGCATCGCCGCGAAATTCCAGATGTCGCCGATGCTCGCGGGATTTGTCTGCTCGCTGTGGTGCTTCGTCCGGCTCGGCACATTCATCGTGCTGTGGCGGTGGACAGCCTGGCATTATCGTTTCCGGTGGCTTGCCGCCGCGTTCGCGATGCTCGTTTTATCCTTTGCGGCCATTCTCATGTCACCAACCATTTATGCGCTCATCGGCGCGCAAATCTTTTTCGGCGTCGCCATCGGCCTGATTTATTATTCGTCGCTGTTTTACTCGATGGACGGCGGCGACGCGAAGAGCGAGCACGGCGGCATCCACGAGGCGGCCATCGGCCTGGGCAACTGCGTCGGCCCTGCCATCGGCGCGGCGGCGCTGGAATTCCTGCCGCAATACGCCAACAGCGGTGCCGTTGCCGTGAGCGTGCTGCTGCTGTGCGGATTTGGCGGTCTGCTGACCATCTGGAAAACCTCCAGGTGACAATTTCCCCGCCTGTGGAGCAGTTTTAACGTCCGTAGGAGCTGTTTTATAACGGAATTGAGGAGTTCCATCGCGGAATTGAGCAACTCCATCGCGGGATTGAGCAACTCCATCACGGGATTGAGCAGCTCCATCGCGGAATTGAGCAGCTCCATCACGGGATTGAGCAGCTCCATCGTGGAATTGAGCAGCTCCATCACGGGATTGAGCAGCTCCATCACGGGATTGAGCAACTTTTATCCGTGTTTGAGAACCTCAATTACGGGTAAAAATGGCTCCCGCAGGTTCAAAAACCCTAAAAAACCGCTAAAACTCCCAAAATCCACCCGATTTTGGACCGGAACCGCCCCGCGCCGACTGCCGATGATCAAAAGGCGACAGTTTGGGGGCATGACCACCCCGGGCATGGCTGGCCGCGTCCTTGGACCAGCCGGGGCATCTAAATTTCTTCTTCGCGCCTTTGCGCCTTCGTTGTTAAGCTTCATCCCATGTCCGCTGAACAAGAGAATCAACCGCCGCCCGCGCAGCCGAACCCCGAGCGCAAGACCCTCGACGACCGCGCCAAGATGACCGAGCTGGAGCGCATCCGCCATTCCGCCGCGCATGTCATGGCCACCGCCATACTGCGGCTCTGGCCGGAGGCGCAATTCGCCGCCGGACCGCCGGTCGAAAACGGATTTTATTACGACGTGGATTTGCCGCACCGCATCTCGCCGGAGGATTTTGAGAAAATCGAGGCGGAGATGAAGAAGGAGATCAAGGCGAACAACACTTTTGAGAAAATCATCGTCAC
>CAYPTV010000404.1:0-3336 GCA_964413505.1 uncultured Bifidobacteriaceae bacterium
AGTTTGAAAGTTTTGCTGTAATTGCTGATGGCCGTTGGCAACTGGCTTTCCGGCGTCGGTTGAAATTTCAACTTCCGCGCGTTTGATTGAAGCACCAAGACGGTGACGCTGCCGCCAACCATCGCAATTACGGCGATGAGCAATAGGATTTTCAGTTTCATTGGCTGTCAGTGGGGAACATCGGCGGCTGGGTGTTGAGTTGAAAATTCGTCCGGTAGTTGTCAAATGATTCAACCATTTCCGCCTTCTGCTCCTCCTGCTCGGCGGTGGCCTGTTTTTGGGCGTCGTTCCGGTTTTCAATGTCCTGCTCGACGCTCACGGCGACGGCCTGATCAATTTCCTTGTCAGTCGCGGCCAATGCCGAATTCTGGCCGATCAAGACGCCGGTAAGTTTTTGCACTTCTGATGCGGTCGTCGCCGATTGCAACGCTTCGGTCGTCGAAGCAATGGCGTCTTTCAACGCCTGTCGGCGTTGCAGCACGTTGGCGGTGACGTTGGAATAATTCGCGGTCGCGTTGTTAATCGCCTCGAAAGGTTTGTAGTCGGTGGTCTCACGCTGGATTTGATTTCCAGACGGCGTGGTAAAGGTCGCGCCAATTTGATTGTAAAGGCCGTTGGCGTCGTAAGTGAGAGCGGCCACGCCATTGGCAGTTTGTTCAACTGTCGAAATGGTCTGGCCAAGCGGCGTCTGCGTGAGGTCGGATGTCAGCGCGGATATGCCGGTGACATTGAGAATCTGCGACGGGTCGCCAAACTCTTTATTGTATTGCTGCAACTGTTGAAGCTGGTCGGAGAGCTGCGTAATCTGCTGAACTTGGTTGTCCACCATGTCAACGTATTGGGCGATGTTCTCGGCTTGGTCGAGAATCTGCTGAACATTGCTGATGGGGTCATAAACAATCCACTGTGCGCGGGCGGAGAACGCCAGCGGCAGGGCGATGAGGGTTATTGCGATTATTTTTTTCATGTTTGTTGTCCTTTCGTTTTTTGATGGTTGCTGGTTTTGCCCGCTAGTTTTCGATTCGCAGGTATTTGGTCGTCGGGTTCAAAATTGTTCCGTCAATCGTTTGTTCGGGAATGGGGATGGCATACAGGCTGATGTTTTCGGGCAGCGTCTTTTTCTCCTGCTGTTGGTGAATCAAAATCCAGTATTGTTGTTTCACCGCGTCGCTCCGGCCTTTTTCATAGCCGGTGGCGTAGGCATTGTCCGCCGCCTTGCCCGCCAGATAATTCGCGCCTTCGCTTACCAAAACGCCGCCTGCCGCGCCTGCGGCGGTGATGGCCGGATTGCCGTTGGAAAATTTATTGGCGAGATAACCGCCGCCCGCGCCCAATGCCATGTCGCTGACGGGTCGAACGGCGGCACATCCAGAAATAAAAATCGGAACAAGAAAAATTGAGATGAGATGATGGGATTTCATACGGCCTCCGAGAGTTGTGGTTTGCGTGAAAAAGTTAAAATTCCTTCGGTGACATTTTTCGCACCGCGCAATTCTTTGGCGCGTTGTTCAAAATGCTCGCCGCTCGAACTGGAGCAGTAGAGCATTTCGGGGGAAGTAAAATTGTAAGCCGTCCCGCAAATCGGACGGTTGGAATCAATGTGGAGATAAGTGAACGCGGAGTATTTTGCTCCGGCCTGATGGTCGGGCAGCGTGTAATTCATTATCGTGTGCTTCGTGATTTCGGGAATGGCGATGTCCCGCGCGATGTCGTCCAGATCGGCGCGGTCGTTCTGGCGCATCAGGAAAAACTGGCGGCTGTTGCCAAAAACGGCGGAACGGATGCGGCTTTGTTTGAAGCGCGCATATTGCTGGACGATGGAAATGTTCCAGCAATTGAATTTGCGAAGCTGCGCGTAACTTTCCTTCACGATTTCCTCGCCGCCCGGAATGTCGAGGAAGCGGGCGACTTCCTCATAGACATTCCGTTTCCGCAAAGCGCGGGGCAAAGTGATGATGTGCTTTCGCGCATGATTGGTGATGAGAAAACCGGCTGCGGCTCGCAATTCTTTTGCGCTGTCAGGGATGTAGCCTAATTCAAAATGGGCGATTTTTCCGGTGAGTGACAGATTGCTCGCGCCGTCGAACAATGCGCCATAATTTCCATCTCTGCACCACGGCAGGAGCAACGTGGAAATTTCAATAATCTGGTCGCGTTCCGCGCCGCTCGCGTCCAGCGACATCAACTCCTGCAACATCCGGTGAGACGGATACTCGTCGGTTTTGAAATAAGCGAAGGCGATGTTGCGAACTTCTTTGACGGTGTTCGGGTCTTTGAAAAATTTCAGAACTTCGCCCTCGGCCAATTGTTTCTCGTAACTTTTCGCCTCGTCTTCATTTGATTTCAACCAGTCGCGGAAATCGGCAAACGCCTCCAGCATCGTCGCGCCCGGCGGCATTTTCTCCCTGCGATAATGAGTCAATGCACACGCGCGCCGCGCCACTTCCATCATTTTATTTTCGTTTTTGCGTGTCCAATCCTGAAAGACATCCTCGTAAAGCAGGTTGATATATTTAGCTATCTGCGCCTGCCGCAACATTTGTTTGTCCTCGCTCTGGCTCAAGCCAACCATGCGCGCAACAAGCGCGGTGGCAGATGCCAGATGATCCGGCGTCAACGGCAGTCCCTTCGTATCGAGGTAATTGATGGTGATGTCGCCGTCCGGCTGAATCACAATCGGCTTGGCGTCCGGCTCGACCGTCTGCGTGTAGATGCCGTAAGACAGCCCTTCCTCGATGATGACGGTGTAGGCGTAATAATTTTCCGTCTGCGAAAGCAGGTCGCAAATGGTCACGGATTTGCCCGCGCCGCTCATGCCAAGTAACACCGCGTGTTGCGGTGATTGGTTGCCCACTGAACCTGAAAAGGTTTTGATGCCGACAAGATTCTGGTTCGGGCCTTCGTAAATCGCCTCGGCTGAATCAAGGTGGCCGGTGAACGTGGACGCAATCGGCAGCATATCGGCGATGTAGCGGTTCTCGCCGTAAAGTTTCCGTGAGTTGTATTTGCTCCACGTCCAGCCGGGCCACGTCTGATAAAATAATTTCTTTGAAGTGCTGGGCAGCGTGCTTTCTGCATACTGCGCCGAATTCATGGAATTGATGGCGTTTTTTATTGCCGTCGTTTTGGCAATCAGCCCTTCCTTGCTTTTGTCCCAAGTGCGGATGGCAAACAACACTTTGAACGGAATCGTATGCCCCTGCATCAGCGCGGCGATTTTCTTTTGCTTTTTGTCCATCACGGTCAAAAGCGAAAGTTTTTTCTCGCTGGCATAATCGCCGGCAATGCGGTCGTGTTCTTTTTCCTCCTTGTTGATTTCCTTGCGGACGGAAAGCG
>CAYPTV010000405.1:0-3335 GCA_964413505.1 uncultured Bifidobacteriaceae bacterium
ACACGTCGTTTGATTTGAGCCAGCTTCCGACGCTGGACATGATGGTGGAATTGCAGAACACGCTCAACCACCGGCTTTCGCTCGACTCAATCGCGACGGCGACATTCGGCGTGGAAAAAACGGCGGAAGGTTTGCAGGCCATCCGCTGGTTCAAGGACGGCAGGCTCGCGGAGATCGCCGAGTATTGCTGTTACGACGTGAAGATCACCAGGCTCGTCCACGAATACGGCAGGCAGCACCGGCAATTGCATTACAGCAACCGCTTCGGCAAAAAAATGACCGTGCCGGTAGGCTGGTGAACCGATTTTGGAATTCAATTCAACTGCGGCGGGCGCGGTGCAAAAAATTTGAAGGAAATGCCGTCGGCGGTAGTGCTGCCGCCGAAGACCGAGAAATGAAAATATCTGGATACCGTTTCGTAATCCGGCAGAAGGGTGAAGTCCGCCGATTTATACAACATGCCGAACAGGTTTGACTGGGAAACGAGGGCCTGCGCCGCCGGGTTCGACTTGCTGTTTTTTAATTGCTCAAAGGCGAAGCGCATTGTTTCGCGATTGTTTTGATAGCCGAACAGTCCGCCGCCCGCGCCGCCGACTTGCTGCGCGGCGTCAATCAGCCCGGCGGTGGCGTTCAACGGCCTGCCGGGATTCGCCGCGCTGCGCAGAAAATTTTCCAGAATCGAGGAATCCTTGCCCACGGCGACGTATCCGCTGCTGGCGGTGAAATAAATCGAACCGGCCGGCGCGGGCGCGACGCCAAATTGCGTGGTGCGACCGGGCAGGGGGACGCTGTAGATTTTTTTTCCCAGGAAATCGCGCGGCGCCGGTTGCGCGCCGGCAGCGCCCATGGAAGCCAGATTTTTAATCGCAAGGACGGCCTGATCGGGGTTCGCCGCGGCAAAAAGGAAAAGCGCGGGCGCATTTTTCAAATCCTCCGGCGTTTTTCCCGGCGGCGCCTTCTGGTAGCTCATGAAATCGTCGCCGAGGTTGCCGATGAGATTTTTGCGGATGTCGAAGTCCGGGTCTTTTTGCTGCGCGGTCATGTTGTAAATGGCGATGAGAGAGTTCAGGCTGGTCAGCGCGGCGGGAGAAATGTCCGCCAGCATCGTCTGCAACGCCGCCCACGATTTCTGGCTGTCCACGCGCCAGCGCCAGAATTTCACCGCGTCGGCGGGCACAAACGGCGGCGGCCCGGAGCTTTTTGGCGCGGCGGCGAGGATTGTGAAAATGCCCGTGCGGCTGCTTTCTGGCGCGGCCAGAAAGAAATTCACCTGCGAGCCGTCGTGCGAATCGCGATAGGTGAAGCTCGCGCTCTTCAATCCCATTGCGCCGGATGCCGCGATGATTTTATCCCACGGAAGCTGCGGCATCGGGCTGGGCGCAAGCGGATTCGGCTCCGCCGGCGGAATGTGGGCGAGCAGATTGAAAAATGTTTTCGCGTTGAACCAGCCGTAATAAAGCGGCGAATCCCGGAACTGTGAAATTTTATCGCCAGCGAAAATCGCGTTGTCGTCCAGCGCGGGCATCGCGCCGCCGGTCAGGTGCGTGGCGACGGGCGCTACGGCCTCGATGGAATTGCCGACGATGAGCAGCGATTCAAACTGGCCGAACACGATCTGGCCGGGCTTGACCGGCTTGGTTTCCTTCCCGAGTTCCTGGTCCGGCTGGCTTTGGGGAATGAGCGCCGCGAGCGACGCGGGCATGTCGTTGCTCGCAAGGGTCACGATGGAGAACTTGATGTCACGGATCGTCTCCGTGCGGACGGGCCTGCCGGCGTCCGACCATTTTTGTTTCAGCGCGGCAAGGTTGGTTTTGAGCAAATCACTTTTGCCGCCCGCATCGAGCAACAAGATCAATCCCGGCGTCTTGTCATCGTCGCCGCCGGTCCATCCGTTTTGCGTGACGGCAAACGTGAACTGCCCCTGCGGCAGATCCTCGAAGTCCGCGAGCTTCACGCCGAGGTCGCGTTCGAGCGGCGCGACGAACGACTCACGCCACTTGACGATGAAATTGTCGTGGAACGGTTTCATCGCCGGGTCGTTCCACAAAAGCCACTGCGGCGACTGGTGCATCGCAACGCGGAACGCGGCGCAATCCGGCGCGGTCAGGAGAAACAACGTGTCCGACGGCAGCAGGTTCTCGGCGGGCGGAATTGCGGCGAACGTTGAAACGGCAATCATAAGAAATGCCGTGGCAAAAACCGGGCGTAAAAGTTTCATGTTCATTATTGTTTGCTCTCGTAAGTAATCGGGGCGTTGGTCCTCAAATTAAAAATTTCTTTGCCATCTTCATTGATGACCAGGCTGATTGTTCCGTTGCCAGATGAATTTTTGGCGGTGCAGGATTTAATATAGTCGCCATTGACGAGCGCGCTACAATTTCCGCTGCCGCCGAAATTATATGTAATGGGAGTTCCAAAGCTGACATACACGCATGAGCCGGTGCAGGAACCGCTAAAAACATTTGATTCCATATTGAGCGTGTCAATGTTCATGATGAAATTTTTTTGTTTCGTCGTGGGTTCGGTCAATTTTTCTTTGGTTGATCCGGCGATATAAAATTCACCGTCCATTTTGCCATAATTGACTTCTGTTTCGGCGGCGGCGTCTTTATTAGCCGGCTGGAACTGGACGCGAATCGCGCCAACTACTGAAACATTCGGTTTGTAATGAAAGCCGCCGCCTTCAAACTCCAGCGGATGGTTTATTGGTATGAGGGAAACATTTGTGACTTCCCGCTGGCACATCGAGGATATTTCAGTTTGCATGACTTTTTTGACGTCATCTGAAATACCTTGCCAGTTGATTAGTGATAAAACGGCATTTGTGTCTTTCGCTTTCAACGCCGTTTCAAATTCACTCCGCAACTGTTCTGCCGAAGTCGGCGCTGAAATAGAATTAAAGACGATGGCAAAACCAAAAAGTGAGATAGCCAAAAGTTTTTTCATAAGATTTTATCTGCGCTGGCTGGGTAATTAAAGCAGAACCCTTTTGGCCGTCTATTACAATTTCGACGCTAAATTATTTCCCGTCAGCCTTCTGCTTCGTGTTGCTCGGCGGCGGGAGGTAGCGATACGGATTGTTCGGATTGTCGGCGGCGTAGGCAAAGGCGTCGCGATGGTCCAGGAAGTTTTTCACCAGCTCCACGGGAATCGCGAAGCCGAGACCCTCGCCGAAAGTAATCTTCATGTTCGTCACGCCCACGACCTCGCCGGCGAGGTTGAAGAGCGGACCGCCGCTGTTGCCGGGATTGATCTGCGTGCTGGTCTGCAAATAAAGCTCGCCCTCCAGCTCGCGCGTCTTGGTGCTCAAGATGCCCTGCGTCACCGTGCGTTCG
>CAYPTV010000406.1:0-3331 GCA_964413505.1 uncultured Bifidobacteriaceae bacterium
GAGACGATGCAGAAGATCAAGGACATTGACGTTACGAGCCGGCCCGACGGCATCCTGCTGGAACCGTTCACGGACAAGGTTCTTATTTTCAGCCACGCATCACCCAGCATCACGGCGATTGATCCCAAGGACGGCACGGTCGCCGGCACAATTGACATTCCTGATGGCGCGATGGAACAGGCCCAAAGCGATGGACAGGGAAAATTGTATGCGGACGTCGAGAACCAGAAAAAGATCGCCGTCGTTGACATGAAGGCCATGAAGGTTCTCACCACCTACGACCTCGGCGACACCGCCGGCGAACCTGGCGGCCTCGGCTTGGACGTGAAGAACCACATCCTGTTTGCCATGTGCGCCAATCCCAATGTCTGCGTCGTGCTCAATGCCGACGACGGCAAGGTGCTGGCCACACTGCCACTCGACGGCGGCACGGACGGCGGCGGCTTCAACCCCGCGACGATGGAAGCGTGGAGTTCGCAGCGCAATGGCACGCTCACCATCATCAAGGAAACCAGCCCCACGAGCTTCGCGGTGGAACAGACCGTGCAAACCAAGACAGGCTGCAAAACCTCCTCGCTCGACACCAAGAACAACCAGATCGTTTTGATTTGCACCGAACGCCTCCCGCAAGCGGCCCCGGCCACGAACGCCCCGGCGGCAACACCGGCTACGAACGCGCCCGCCGGCGGACGGCGCGGCGGACGCGGCGGTGGCGGTCCCGGCAACCTCGATGTGCTGTGGGTCGGCCGTTGATTTCAGGACAATTCACGAACGCAAGCCCAGCCAGTCATGGCTGGGCTTTTTTATTCACCTGTGAATTTTCATTTCCAGCTTTCAAAAGTTGACTCGGCAGATTTTCCGACGCAGCCTTCCTTGAGCCGTGCCAATTTTGCAGATCCAAACTGTTCAATCACTCGAAATGCCGGAACTGGCGTTGTATCGAACCCTCCGGCGCACCGATGAACATGAGCAGGCTGGCGTGCTGGTTGCCGCAAATGCCAAAGTCATCCAGCGCCTGCTTGCAAGCCGTTTCACCGTCGTCTCCGCGCTGCTCACACCCGCGTGGCTCGACCAGCTCCGACCGTTTCTGCTCGCGCGACCGGAGGGAATTTGCATTTACGTCGCCGAACAGAAAATTCTGGAAACCATCACTGGCTACAAAATGCACCAGGGCGCGCTGGCCGTTGCCAAAATTCCTCAGCAGCCGGATTTTGAAACTTTGCTGAAAAATTCCCCGCGACCGCTGCTGCTCGCCGCCGTGGAGGGCATTGCCAGCGCAGAAAATCTGGGCGCGGTGGTGCGGAGCTGTGCGGCTTTCGGCTCGCATTTCCTGATCGTGGGCGAGACGTGCGGCAGCCCGTTCCAGCGCCGGGCGGTTGCCGGGTCCATGGGCACCATCTTCGAGCAGCCGGTGGCACAAGTTGGAAATCTGGTGAAAATACTGGCGGCATTGCGCGCACGCGGCGTGCGCTGCCTGGCGGCGCATCCCCGGCCCGGCGCAAAGAAATTGTCCGCCGTGGATTTGCGCGGCGACTGCTGCCTGCTGTTTGGCGCGGAAGGTCCCGGCCTCACGGCAGGCGCGCTGGCGGCGTGCGACGACATGGTGGAAATTCCGATGCCATCACACATGAATTCCCTGAACGTGGCCGCAGCCGCAGCGGTATTCCTTTACGAAGCCACCCGCCAACGCGGCTGATACTTTTTCAAACCCCGGACTCCGTTCTTAATTTTCTCCCATTCGTCTTCCACGCTCCGGCTGGAGCATTCAAAATACGCGGGTTTTCCAGTTCAAAAATTGTCAAGCAGTTGGCAAGGAAAGTGGAGTTATTTCCCCCACGACGGCGGATAATCTGGCATGAATCGCTTTTCACGCCTTTTATTTTTGCCGTGGATGTTCCTGGCCATGACGATGCTGGCCTTCGCCGGTGTGAAGGACGGCGACTGCCTGGACTGCCACGGCGACAACACGCTGTTCAAAACCAATTCGGCGGGCCGCGCGATTTCGCTTTTCGTGGACGAAGCGAAATTCAAGATCTCCGCGCACGCGACCAATTCCTGCATCAGTTGCCACGCGGACGTCACCGCGAAACATCCCGACGACAATAAAATCCTGCTGCCGGTGAATTGCGCGACGTGCCACGAGCGGCAGACGGAAAGCTTCAACGCCAGCGTCCACGGCCTCGCGCTCAAGGCCGGTCACAACGACGCGGCAACCTGCCAGGACTGCCACGATTCGCACGAGATCATTCCCGGCAATTCACCGGCCTCGCCTATTTATTTTACGCGGCAGGCGGAAACCTGCGGCGCGTGCCACGAAAAAGAGGCGCGAGACTGGGCGGCCAGCGTCCACGGCAAAGCCGTCGCCGCCGGTTCGCACGACGCGCCTACCTGCACCGGCTGCCATGACGAGCACAAAATCCGCTCTCTCAAAAATGTTTCCGCCGCGACCATTTCCGGAGAGGTTTGCAGCCGCTGCCACGCGTCGGAACGATTAAACACAAAATACAATCTGCCGTCCGACCGCGTGACAACTTTCTTTGAAAGCTATCACGGCCTGGCCGGTCAATATGGTTCCACCGTCGCTGCAAACTGCGCGAGCTGCCACGGCTTCCACAAAATTTTGCCGTCGTCCGACACAAATTCGACCATTAACAAAATCCATCTCGTCGAGACATGCGGGAAATGCCATCCGGGCGACAGCGAAAAATTTGCGCTCGGAAAAATCCACGTCGCGCCGGACGGGATCTCTGGCGGCTCGGACATCGGCAGCCGATTGGACCGCTGGGTTCGGAAAATTTATCTCGTCCTGATTTTCTCGACTATCGGCGCGATGACGCTGCACAACGGGATTTTGTTCGTCAAAAAAACGCTGGCGCGGCTGCGCGCGACGGCGCGTCCGGTTCTGCGCATGAGCGCGTCGCAGCGCTGGCAGCATTTTCTGCTGGCGGCAAGTTTCATCGTGCTGGCGATCACGGGCTTTGCGCTGAAATTTCCCGATTCGTGGCTGGCGAAATGCATGGGTTCAAGCGAGCCGGTCCGGCGCTGGATTCATCGCATCGCCGGAATCATCCTGCTCGCCGTCGGCGCTTATCACGTCATTTATATTCTGGCGACGCGTGATGGCCGGCGGCTGGTGCGCGATTTGTTCCCGGTAAAAAAAGATTTGGCCGATGTTTGGGGCGCGGTGCGCTACCTCGCCGGTTTGCAAAAGGAGAAGCCGAAAATCGGGCGCTTCGGCTACGCGGAAAAAATGGAATACTGGGCGGTCGTCTGGGGCACGGTCATCATGGGCGCAACCGGCCTGATGATCTGGCTGAAGATTGACGTGACG
>CAYPTV010000407.1:0-3329 GCA_964413505.1 uncultured Bifidobacteriaceae bacterium
GCGCGCGCCGAGGTGAAGCTCGCCAGCCCGTTCACCAGCCACATGGTTTTGCAGCGCGACATGAAGGTGCCGGTCTGGGGCACTGCGGACGCGGGCGAGGATGTGACCGTGGAATTTGCCGGCCAGAAAGTTTCCGCCACCGCCGGTGCGGACGGCAAATGGCGCGTGGATCTCAACCCGCTCGAAGCGTCGGCGGAAAGCCGCGACTTCACCGTGACCGGCTCCAGGACCGCGCAGCCCGTCACGCTCGGCGACGTGCTGGTGGGCGAGGTCTGGCTCGGCTCCGGCCAGTCAAACATGACGTTTCCCGTTTCGGTCAAGCACGCCTATTACGCGGGCGTGACCAACGAGGCGCAGGAGATCGCGGCGGCAAATTATCCGCTCATCCGCATGTTCACCGGCAAGTCCACAAAATCCTACACGCCGCAGCCAACCATCGGCGGCGAATGGCTGGTCTGCACGCCGGAGAACGTGATTGATTTTTCCGCCGTCGGCTATTTTTTCGCGCGCGATCTGCAAAAGGAGATCAAGGTGCCGGTCGGCATCCTCACGGAGGCGTTTGGCGCGAGCACGGCGGAGGCATGGATACGCCGCGAAACGCTGGCGGCCGACCCGCAATTGAAGCCGCTGCTGGACAGCTTTGATGCAAAGGTCGAAAATTTCCGCACCAACCGCCCGGCAATCGTCGCGCCGGCTCCATCGCAGGATGTTTCCGCGACCAATGCCACGGCCAGCGTCTCAAATACGAACGCCATTGCCGGTGGAACCAATGCGACGGCGGGCGCACGCAGGCGGCGGGGCGGCGGCGGACGCGGCGATCCCGTGCAGGACCAGCACAACGCCACGGTGCTGTTCAACGGCATGATCAATCCGGTGATTCCCTACGCGATCCGCGGCGTCATCTGGTATCAGGGCGAATCCATCATCAGCGGCGGCATCCCCCTTTATCCGCACGTGCAGGCGACGCTCATCACCGACTGGCGCCAGCTCTGGGGCGAGGGCAATTTCCCGTTTTACATCGTCCAGCTTGCGGGCCAGGAGGCGGCCAGCAACAGCCCGAAAGTGCGCGAGGCGCAGGCCACGGTCCTTTCGCTGCCGAACACCGGCATGGCGGTCGCAACGGACATCGGCGAGATGCACAATGTGCATCCCAAAAACAAGCAGGACGTGGGCGACCGCCTCGCGCGCATCGCGCTGGCGAATGCTTATGGCTACAAGATGGAATTTTCCGGCCCGATGTATGAATCCTTCAAGGTGGAAGGCGGCACAATCCGCGTGAGCTTCACACACCTCGGCGGCGGGCTTGTGGCGAAGAACGGCGGGCCGCTCACCTGGTTCCAGATCGCGGGCGCGGACCAGAAATTTGTGACGGCGGATGCGAAGATTGACGGCGACACGGTGGTGGTGAGCAGCCCCGACGTGCCGTCGCCCGTCGCCGTGCGCTACGCCTGGGTGAATTATCCCGTCGGCTGCAACCTGTTCAACGCCGCCGGCCTGCCTGCCGCGCAGTTCCGCACCGACAACTGGTGAACATGGGGAGGGCGTCTGAAAACAATTCCCGGCATGAAAAATAAATCATTGTTTTCCACCGCGCTGATTGTGGCGGCCATTGCGACCGGCTGCACCAGCATCACGGCGCAGCGTCACACGGCCCGCGAATGGATTGACCCGGCCACCGGCCACCGCGTCGTCCAGCTTTCCACCGAGCCGGGCAGCGAGAGCCTGTATTTCAACCTGAACCCGTTCACGCCCGACGGCCGGAAAATGGTCATCACCTCCACGAATGGAATTTCAACGGTCAATCTTCAGACGCACGCCGTCGAACAAATCATCGCGGGGCGCGTCGGCATCATCATGGTCGGGCGCAAGACCGGGCAGATTTATTACGTGAAGGATAAAATTGAAAACGGCGTCACCAATCGCATCGTCTGCGCAACCGACCCGCAGACGAAGGCCGTCCGCGAAATTTTCACGCTCGCTCGCGGCCAGTCCGTCGCGACGGTCAACGCCGACGAAACCCTGCTCGCCGGCACCATCAGCCGGGAAAACGAGACGAACCGCGAACCTCCTTCCGCCGCCACGAACCATCTGACCGAAATCCAGAAGGCGGACATCGCGCGCGTCAAAAAGGGCAAGATGATGGAAGACCGCCTCGCCGCTCATTACCCCATGTCGCTCTTCTTCTACAACATCGCGACCGGCGAGACGAACATTTGCCAGCGCGGCACCGACTGGCTCGGCCACCTGCAATTTTCCCCGACCGACCCGCACCTGCTCATGTTCTGCCACGAAGGCCCATGGCACAAGGTGGACCGCATCTGGACGATCCGCACCGACGGCTCGGATTTGAAACTCATCCACCAGCGCACGATGATCATGGAAATCGCCGGCCACGAATTCTGGAGCGCCGACGGCAAGACCATCTGGTATGATTTGCAGACGCCGCGCGGCGAGGATTTCTGGGTCGCCGGCTACGAAGTCGCGACCGGCAAGCGGACCTGGTATCATTTGCAGCGCAACGAATGGGGCGTCCACTTCAACGTCTCCCCGGACGGAACGCTCTTTTCCAGCGACGGCGGCGACGACAAGATGGTCGCGCACGCGCCCGACGGCAAATGGCTTTACCTGCTCCACCCCGCACTCATCGCCGACAAATCCGACGGCAACATCAACACAAACAATCTCGTCCAGACCGGCGTGTTCCATTCCGAGAAGCTCGTCAACATGAGCAAGCACGATTACGCGCTCGAACCCAACGCCATGTTCTCGCCGGACATGAAATGGCTCATCTTCCGCAGCAACATGAACGGCGCGAGCCAGGCCTACGCCGTGGAATTGCAGCGCGCCGACGGCAAGCCCGGCTATCAAAGCACCACCAACGCGGATTTTTATTGAAGGTTGGCGAGCAGTCCGCACCGGCTTTCCCTCGCCCTACGATTAAGCGGGGAGAGGGACAGGGTGAGGGGATTTTAGTTTCGCATCTCCTTCTCCTCCTCATCCACATCGTCACCTATCGAGGATGAGAATGAGGACGACGATGAGGACGATGTTTTTTAACAGCACCACCTCACACCGGCCCACTCCCCCGTCAACGACGGCGGAGAGGGAGACCGCCCGCAAAGATTGCCGCAGTCCCGGTTCCTCTGCGGACTGCGGCAATGTGTTCGCCATTACTTCGCTGGCGGCGCGGCCGGCGCGGGTTTGGTCTTGTTCGTCTTGCCTGTGGAACGGTCGCTCTTGCGGATGTAGCCCATGGCCGCATAAAGCTCGCCATCTTCGCCCTCGGCGGGATCGCCCTTGACGGCGTTGACCACGAGGAGCACCTGCTT
>CAYPTV010000408.1:0-3321 GCA_964413505.1 uncultured Bifidobacteriaceae bacterium
GGCGGCCTCGACGGCGGCGTTGAGGGCGAGGATGTTGGTCTGGAAGGCGATTTCGTCAATAGACTTGATGATTTTGGCGATGTTGTTGCTGGCCTGCTTGATGTCGTCCATCGCCTGGCTCATGTGTTGAATGTCGCTGGTGCCGGCCTCGGCGGCGTGCCGGGCGTGATTGGCCAGTTCCTTGGCTTCGCGGGCGTTTGAGGCATTGCTCTTGGTCATGGCGGAAAGTTCCTCCAGCGACGCGCTGGTTTCCTCCAGCGACGCCGCCTGCTCGCTGGCGCCGGCGGCGAGCGTCTGGCTGGCGGAACTGATCTGGCTGGACGAAGCGCGAACCTGGTTCGAGGCGTTGGTGAGGTGTTCCAGCACGACGGCCAGCGGCGCGGCGATCTGGTAGCGCACCACCACGATGGCGAGAATCACAAAAAATCCGGCGATGACGATGGTGGCCACAATGCCGTTGGTGATTTGCGAAGATTTGATCTTGCCCATCGAGGTGGCGGAGGCCTGCTGGGACTCGATCAGGGAATCGGTGGAGAAACGGCACAGCAGCGTGCCGCCGTTGTCGCCAATTTTCCAAGAGGTGTGGCAGCGGAGACAATCGGAGGTGACAACCTGCGGCGCGTAGATTTCAAACGCGTCGTTGGTGAGGCGCTCGAAACGTTCGGGCTTGGATTCCAACGCGGCGCGAACATCGGGCTGCAGGGTTTTGTTCAGGAAACTGGTGTCCGAGGAATACGTCACCACGCCTTTGGGGCTGAACAGCGAGAATTCCACCAGCCCCTTCACGTTGCGCTGGCTCTGCAATATGCTGATGAACTTTTCCATCTCGCCGCGCTCAAGGGAGTTTTTGACGGAGTTTTGCGTGGTCAGAAAAACATTCTCCGCGTTCTTCCACTCATTTTTCTCGATGAGGGCGGTGTTTTCGACGGCCAGCTTTTGGAGCAACTGGGTGTTGCGGACGAGCTGGATGACCAGGGAAAGGGCGAACGCCACGATGATGCCGCCGACGAGCCAGAGGATGGGTTTGAAATGGAGGTTCATGGTGATTTATGCCAGGTTTTCCGCCGCGCGTTTTTTGGTGATGAAGGGCAGGCTCGCCTTGGCGGCAAACTGTTCGCCGCCGCAGCCAATGCAGGGCGCGCCGGCCCGGATGCAGGAATTGACGCCGCCGTTCCACGACCGCACGGCGCAGTCGGTGTGGGTGATCGGGCCGAGACAGCCGAGCTTGAAGAGGCAGCCTTCATCGCCAAAAGTTTTGGCGAAATGCTCGCGCTCGTAATCCCCGAAACGCTCGCAGCGGTCGTGAATGAGCCGGGAAAAGAACGCCTTGGGCCGCCCCATCGAATCCAGCGGCGGGATGCCCATCTTGAGCGCATAAGTCACGGTGCCCAGCAGCCAGTCGGGATGACACGGACAGCCGGGGATCGAAATGACGGGCGTGTTGACGCCCTGGTCCTTCAGATATTGCGTCACGCTGACGGCGCCGGTGGGATTGTTTTCCGCCGCCGGGATGCCGCCAAACGCCGCGCAGGTGCCGACGGCAATCACCGCCTTGGCCGCCTTGGCCGCGCGGAGCAGTTGCGAGCCGAACGCCTCGCCGCCAAATTCGCAGGCCTTCGGCATTCCGGCCGGCACCGCGCCTTCGGCAATCAAAATGTAACCGCCGGCGGCGATCATTTTGTTCACCGTGTCCACGGCCTGTTCGCCTGTGGCAGTGGACAGGGTTTGGTGAAACGACAGATTGATGTATTGGGTGATCAATTTGACGGGAGTGATGGACTCGGCATCCAGCAGCGCGACGGAACAGCCGGAGCAGCACTGGCCCTGAAGCCACAGCACCGGGGCGTTGCCGGAGGCCAGTTCCTCGGCGGCGGCGGCCATCCGGGGAATGGCGCTGGCGCCCAGACCCATGACGGCGCACAGCTTGGCGCTCAATTCGAGAAAGGATCGGCGGCTTAAATTATTCATAGGCGCTCCAGATTTAATGCACGGCACAGGCCAGACAGGGATCGAACGAGCGGACGACGCGCGCGGCTTCAATCGGATTTTGCGGATCGGCAATCGGCAAACCGACCAGCGACTGTTCCACCGTGCCCGGCACGCCGCGGTCGTCGCGCGGCGAGCAGTTCCACGTCGTCGGAACCACGCACTGATAATTGGTGATTTTGGAATCGCCGATGTTCAGCCAGTGGCCCAGCGCCCCGCGCGCCGCTTCGGTCAAACCGTAACCGCGCCCGGATTCGGGAATGGAAAAATCGGTGAACGTCGGCGCATCCGGCACGGCCTGGTCGAGCCATTGGATGCACTGGTCGGCGACGAATTTGCATTCCAAGGCGCGCGCAGCGTGGCGGCCCAAAACCGAATTCAAATCGGCGGGCGTCCGGCCCAGCGCCTTGAGCAAATCGTCCACTGCGCTCTTGAGCGCGGCATTCTGGCCGTCCTGACTGCCGACCATTACGCGGGCCAGCGGCCCCACTTCCATGACCTGGCCGTTGTAACGCGGCGCCTTGAGCCAGGAATACGCGCCGGATTTGTCCGGGGCGGCGACCGTCTCGCCGACATAAGGTGCAAGTCCGGTTCCGGAGGAATAAAGCGAACTGCCCACGTCCTCGGCGATGGCATCGGGGTTGACCGATTGCAGTTTGCCATCCACCAACACCCCGGCGGGAAGAAGCTTGGTGCTGCTGCCGGCGGAAACGGGGAAGACGCCATAGGACAAAAAGTTGCCACAGCCCTTGCCCACGGAAAAATATTCTGGAAACGCCTTGGCGACGGCCACCACGTCCGGCAAGTATGATTGTTCAATGAAGTTGCGCAGCGTGTCCAGACCGGCGCGGAATTCGGCGATCTTCAGCGCGGTCATTTTTTCCGTGAGGCCGCCCGGCACCAGCGTGGCGGCGTGCGGCAGTTTGCCGGCAAAAATCGCGCCCATGCGATGCGCCAGCGTCCGCATTTCCAGTGCCTCCAGATAATGCCGCAGCACCGTGAAATTGGCGTCGGCGTCCTGAAGATACTTTGCCGCGTAACGCGGGAGAAACGGGCCGCCGGGAACCACCGTGCGCGAGGAGAGCTGCGCCTTGACCCAGTCCCGCAACGCCACCAGGGCCGGATCGCCGCCCTTGTAATCCGCAATCATGGCCACATCCACGAAATCCGGCCCGGACAGGATGTAGAAATGCGTGATGTGCGACATCATGAAATTGGCCGCCTGAAGCAGGTTGCGCGCGATCACGCCATTCGGGGCCGGCGTCAATTGATAAGCCATTTCCTGCGCCAGCACCGACGCCATGCCGTGTTCCACCGGGCAGACGCCGCAGATGC
>CAYPTV010000409.1:0-3309 GCA_964413505.1 uncultured Bifidobacteriaceae bacterium
TCTGCTGCCTGTTCCTCGAAATTGATCCCGCCGCCGTGGACGTGAACATCCATCCCGCCAAGCGCGAGGTGAAATTCCACCGCGAATTTGAAGTCCGAAAATTCGTAGCGCAGGCCGTCAAGGAAACCTTGCTCGCATTTCACGGGCAAGAGTCCAAAGTCCAAAGCCCAAAGTCCAAAACCGCCGAGCAGTCGGAACTTCAACCCTCGCCTGAATTTTCCGCCCCCGCCCTGCCAAATTTTCCAGGGAAGCAGAACCCATCATCGCCGATTGAAACGCCAATTTCCACAACCGCGCAAATGCCTTTGAAAACGGGCTTTTCCGCGCCGTCGAGCCAAATCAGTTCCGATGCAGGCGAGGCCGAATTCAAAATTCAAAACTCAAAATCCAAAACTGCTGCCGCGCCCTCTTCGCCGGAACCGGTTCTGCAATCTGCAATTCGCAATTCGCAATCTCCAACTCCGCTGCTCAACGTTCCGCTCCGGCTCGTCGGTGTCGTCGGCAGGCTTTATGTGCTGCTCGAATCCGACCGCGGACTCGTGTTGCTCGACCAGCACGCGGCGCATGAGCGGATTTTATACGAGCAGATGCTGAAGCGTTTGGAACAAAATAGTTTCGCACCGTCGCAAAAATTATTATTGCCCGAAACGATTGAGCTGCCGCCGCGTGACGCGCAGTTTTTGCGCGAACAGCTTGTCGTGCTGACCAAGCTCGGCGTCGGTTTGAGCGAATTCGGCGAGCGGACGTTTCTGCTCGACGCGCTGCCGCCCTTCGTGAAGGCCGCCGACCCGCGCCGATTTGTATTCGACCTTGTAGATGAATTGCGGGCCGCTGGCCGCGAGGTGAATCTTGCGCGACTCGGAGAACACACCGTGGCCAAGACCGTCTGCCGCCATGCCGTGAAGGCCAACGACCCACTCGGCGGCGCGGAACTGGAAAATCTCGTCGAGGACTTGCGCCGCTGTGCGATGCCCTATACCTGCCCGCACGGCCGCCCGACGCTGATTGAAATGAATTACCGCGAACTCGAGAAAAAATTTGGCCGGGTGCAATGACCATTTCGTCTCATGCAAAAGTCGAAGCCAAAAGTTTCAAAATCCGAAATTGAAACAATTTGCCCCGCGCCGCCGTCCAAAAACATTTCCGGCGAGCATTGGCGGTTTTGTCTGCAATGCGGGCATGAATTGATCAACGAGAAGTGCAAGCTGCGTTGCCCGCGCTGCCATTATTTCATGAGCTGCTCGGATTTCGACTTCGCCGGGTGATTTTCCTCCTCGCCCTCGTCCTTGATAAATTTAATTCGATTACGAGGACGAGGAAGACGACGAGGAAGATTTTGTTCGCGCGAAATAAATTTTCTTCGTGTTCATCCGCTTTATTTCTGGTTAAATTTCCGCGCCCATGAACGAATGGAACATCCAGTCCCGCGCCCATGCCTGCGAGGCGTGCGCCAGGCCGTTTGCCGACAAACAGCCGCTGCATACGCTGCTCTTTGACGAGAGAGCGGAAGATTTGCGCCGCTCCGACATCTGCGAGACGTGCTGGCAAAACCAGTTCAGCGACGGCGCGCGCGAGCGCAAGGGCTTCATTTCCCACTGGCAGGGAGTTTACGAGGCACCGGCGCCTCCCGTGGAGGCGATCCACAAGGACACCGCCGAGACGGTGCTGCGCAAACTCATCGAGCAGAACGATCCGCGTTATGCGCCCGCTGGCTACATCCTTGCCGTGATGCTCGAACGCAAACGCATCCTCAAGGTAAAAGAGCAAATTGTCCGCGATGGCCAGCGTGTTTTCATTTACGAGCAGCCAAAGACCGGGGACATTTTCACCATCGCCGATCCGAATTTGCATTTGGACCAGCTAGAGCAAGTCCAGCGCGACGTGGCGATGTTGCTGGAACAGGGATTGAATCCAACTCCATCAATGATTGGGATTGAGCCTAAAGCATCGGAGCAAATGTCCGCCGCAGAAGGCGAAATTGCACCTGCGAATTAATTTCCATGTCCGGCGTTGAAACCCTCCAACTGCGAATTGGTTACAATTTCCGCGCCGAAAAGCTGCTGCGCCTCGCGCTCACGCATCCGTCTGTCGCGCATGAAAGCGGCATGGCGAGCGAGCATAATCAGCGGCTGGAATTTCTCGGCGACGCCGTATTGCAACTGGTTCTCACGCAAAAGCTCTACGAAAAGTTCCCCGCGTTCGATGAAGGCGTGTTGACGAAGGCCCGTGCGAAACTGGTGAATGCCAGTTCGCTCGCAGTCCACGCCCGCGCCCTCGATCTTGGCACGCATTTGATTTTGAGCCGCGGCGAGGAAGCGAGTGGCGGGCGCGGACGTGCATCGGCACTTGCGGATGCTTTTGAGTCGCTGCTGGGCGCGATTTTTTTAGACGGCGGATTTGATGCAGCCCGGGAATTTGTTTTACGCGAGTTCGCTGCTGATTTCGGCACATTGGCCGGATCATCCGCCATCGAAAATCCCAAGGGTGAGTTGCAAGAGCTTTTGCAATCACGGTCACAATGCGCGCCAGAATACAAAACCATTTCTGCCACCGGGCCGGATCACGACCGTGTGTTTGAATGCACCGTGCAGCACGAAGACGTTGAACTTGCTCGCGGCCGAGGCAAGAGCAAAAAGGCCGCCGAAAGCGATGCGGCTTTGGCGGCTTTGAAAAAATTACGGGCGGAAACCGGAATCAAGACCGGTTCTTGAGCAGGTCGCGGATTTCGGTCAGGAGCTGTTCGGTCGGTGTGGGCGGCGCGACCGCCTCCTCTTTTTTCACCAGCGTGTTCATCAATTTTATCATCAGGAAAATGCAGAATGCGACGATGACAAAGTTCAGCGTAGTTGTCAGGAAATCGCCCCAGGCGAGCACCGGCCCGGCTTTTTGCGCCAGATCCAGCGGCAAATGTCCGCCTTGCGTTGCCGAAGCCGCCGCATAAGCTTCCTGCGCCTGACGGACTTTTTCGGACAGCGGAAAGTAAAGGTTGGTGAAATCAATGTTGCCGACGAGCCGGGCAATCGGCGGCATGATGATGTCCGAAACCACCGCGCTGACGATTTTTCCGAACGCGGCGCCGATGATGACGCCGACGGCAAGATCCACAACGTTGCCGCGCATGGCGAACGCCTTGAATTCCTGGATGATTTTCATAAAGCAATCCTTTCTAGACTGCGAAGACCGTAACAAAAAGATTACGCATTGAAAATTGAAATCCTGCAAACCAAACAGCTATTTTTCCTCGTCCAAGAAAGTCAGTCTGACGCCTTCCTTCGGCTTGGAAAAACTGTCGAGCAACGTCGGCGCATT
>CAYPTV010000410.1:0-3260 GCA_964413505.1 uncultured Bifidobacteriaceae bacterium
AACTGCCGATGGAATTCGCCGTCGAAGCGCAGAAACTTCTGGGCGTGAGCCTCGAAGGCAGCGTCGGCTAAAAAATAATTTAACCACGGATGGACACAGATGGACACGGATGAAAAAATCGCTTTCTGCAAAAATATCGCTCGCGAAAGGATTGCATTGGGTTTCTACGCGTCCAAAAGACGGAAAAGAAAATTACGTTGGAGTTGAAGATGAAATTTAGAAATTTTTATCCGTGTTAATCCGTGTCCATCCGTGGTTAAAATTGAATTTTAGAATTTAGAAAAATGAGCAAAACGATATTAGAAATCAAAAATCTCTCGGCGGGTGTCGAGGGCAAACAAATCCTCAAGGGCGTCAGCCTCGTCATCAACGCGGGCGAAGTCCACGCCGTCATGGGCCCGAACGGCAGCGGCAAGAGCACGCTCGCGGCGGTGCTCGCAGGACGCGATGGTTATGACATCACTGGCGGCGAAGTGATTTACAACGGCAAAGATTTGCTGGAGCTTGATCCCGAGGAACGCGCGCGCGAAGGCGTGTTTCTCGCGTTCCAGTATCCGGTTGAAATTCCCGGCGTGAACAGCACTTATTTCCTGAAAGCCGCGCTGAACGAAATCCGCAAATCAAAAGGCCAGCCGGAACTGGACGCAATTGAGTTTCTGGATCTCGTCAAGGACAAGATCAAGCTGCTCGAGCTCAAGGACGATCTGCTCAAGCGTTCGGTGAACGAAGGTTTTTCCGGCGGCGAAAAAAAGCGCAACGAAATTTTCCAGATGGCCGTGCTCGAACCAAAGCTGGCGATCTTGGACGAAACGGATTCCGGCCTCGACATTGACGCGCTGAAAATCGTCTCCAACGGCGTCAACAAATTGAAGACGAAGGACAACGCGCAGCTTGTCATCACGCATTATCAACGGCTGCTAAATTACATCGTGCCGGATTTTGTCCACGTTCTGGTGGACGGACACATCGTGAAAACCGGCGGCAAGGAACTCGCGCTGGAACTCGAGGCGAAAGGTTACGATTGGATTTTGAAGGACAAAGCCGTTACAGTTTGAAAATGAATTTAACCGAAGAACAACGTCAGCGCGTCAGCGCGTGGATTCTGGAAGGCGCAAAACTTTCAGAAATCCAGAACCGCCTGCTGTCGGAATTCAATTTGAAGTTCACCTACATGGAAGTCCGCTTCCTGGTGGACGATTTGAAACTGACGCCGAAAGACCCGGAGCCGCCGAAAGTCGTCGCACCACCCGCCGCAGCTCCGGCCAAGCTCTCCGCCGAAAAAAATCCCGCGCCGCCGGGAACGCTGCCGGCTTCCGGCGTTTCCGTCAGCGTGGATCAAATCACCAAGCCCGGCGCAATGATCAGCGGCACGGTCAAATTCAGCGACGGCCAGATTGCCGATTGGTATTTGGATCAAACCGGACGGCTCGGCGTCGTTCCGAAACAGGCTGGCTACAAACCCTCCGCCGCCGACGTGCAGGATTTCCAGCTCGCCTTGCAGCAGGAAGTCGCCAAGCTCGGTTACTGAAATAAATTTTTAGTTTTAAGTTTTTAATTTTTAGTTGGAAAGTGCGGTGCCGGCTTCAATTAAAAACTCAAAATTAAAAATTCAAAACTTTGTCCGGACTTGGCACATTGAACCGCAATGCGCGAAAAATTCCGGGTCTGGGCTGAAACGCTGGAAACCTTCTTCATCGAAGTCGTCTCCGAGGAGCGCCGCGATTGGAAGGCCAATCTGACGCGCGCGAACCTGTTTGGCCTCTCGAAACTTTTCCAGGTCATCGTCAAAATCCATCGCTGGCTGATCAACGTCCGCATCCTCCGCGACAAAACCCTCGGCGTCCAGGTCATCGCCATCGGCAACCTCACCCTTGGTGGCACCGGAAAGACGCCGGTCGTCGAAAAATTCGCGCGCGAGCTTCAGAACGCCGGACGCAAGGTGGCCATCCTTTCGCGCGGCTACCGTTCCAGGCCCGCGCCGTTGCACCGCCAGTTCCTCAACAAGGTTCTTTTGCGCGACGACCAGACTCCGCCGCGCGTCGTGTCCGACGGCAAGTCGCTTCTGCTCGACTCCGAAATGGCCGGCGACGAGCCTTACATGCTCGCGTCCAATTTGCGCGACGTCGTCGTGCTGGTGGACAAGGATCGCGTCAAAAGCGGGCGCTACGCGATTGAAAAATTCGGCTGCGACACGCTCCTGCTCGACGACGGGTTTCAATACTGGAAACTGCGCGGTCGGCGGCACGACGTCGTGCTCGTGGACCGCCACCAGCCGTTCGGCAACGAGCATCTGTTTCCGCGCGGCACATTGCGCGAGCCGCACTCGCACCTCGCCCGTGCCCACACGATTTTCATCACCAAGAGCGACGGCAAAACCTCCGAACTGCGCGAGCGGATTTCAAGGTTGAATCCCGGCGCCGCCGTCATCGAATGCATCCACAGCCCGCTTTACCTTGAAGACGTTTTCACCGGCGAACAATGCGGCCTGGATTTTCTGCGCGGCAAAAAGGCCGCGTCCTTGAGCGGCATCGCGCAGCCCGAAGGCTTTGAGCAAAGCCTCGTGAAACTGGGCGCGGAACTGGTCTATTCAAAACGCTTCGCCGACCATCACCGCTTCACGCAGCAGGAAATCCTGAACGCCATCAACCGCGGCAAAAAGCGCCAGGCCGAGGTCATCATCACCACGCAAAAGGACGCCGTGCGCTTCCCCAAAATTGACCGGCGAGACCTGCCGATCTATTTCATGCGCGTCGAAATCAAAATCGTCAGCGGCGCAAACGACTTCCAGGATTGCGTCCGCAAAATCTGTTTCCGATGAAAATCCTGGTTCGCGGAACAAACTGGCTGGGCGACGCCGTGATGACCACGCCCGCGCTGCTGCGGCTGCGCGAAAAATTTCCCGGCGCGCACATCGCCCTGCTCACGCCGGAAAAATTGCGCGACTTGTGGTCAAACCATCCGGCGGTGGACGAAATTATTTCCTTCGCGCCCGGCGAAGGAGTTTTCGCCATCGGCAAAAAATTGCGGGCCGGCAAGTTTGATCTCGCGCTCGTGCTGCCGAATTCGCCCCGCTCCGCGCTGGAAGTTTTTCTGGCCGGAATTCCGCAACGCATCGGCTGCGCGCGCCCGTGGCGCAGTTTTTTTCTGACGCAGGCCGTCGCGCCGCGCGCCGACGCCGCGAAAATGCGAAAACGTTCTGTCGCGAAAATCCGAGAGCTTGTAGCCGCCGATGTAAATCGGCGGACCGACCGCGCTTTGAC
>CAYPTV010000411.1:0-3256 GCA_964413505.1 uncultured Bifidobacteriaceae bacterium
GCTGACGAAGCCGGTCTGGCTCGTGTTTCAGGAGCCACCATTTCCCACGACGGAACATTCTGGGTGATGACGGTAAATTCCGACGGCTCTCTCAACGAGATGCCTTATCCTTTCCTGCCGTCCAATCTTTCAACTCTGCCAATCTATTCGGTTGCTGGCAAGTTTATCGTGGATGATACAGGCGGACAGCTTTCGGCTCCATCCTCTTCATCCTTTGCAAGGATGAGCACGGCTCAAACAATGTCCGTCGCGCAAGGGCAGGCTGAAACTATCAACTACTTTCGTCTTCCAATCTGGAAAGCACATGGCAGTTGGGACAAATCTTGAATGCAACTGATACCCAAATGGATTTCCCGGCCGTGCAGGCAAGAATTGCTGGAATTTAATTTCTAAATCCCCCTCATTAAATTGCCAATGCGTGTTTCTAAAGCATCAGAAATTGCTTGGATGGTGAACAATGTCGGGTTTTCCACCCCACGTTCAATTCCACTCAAAAAAGCCCTGTCAACATTGGCTTTGGCGGCCAAAGCCTCTTGGGATAGTTTGCGCTTTAGCCGCAGCTTTCGGACACGTTGTCCAAATTGTTTCGCAATATCATGGCGCACTCGACTGCCATCTGTAGCAGGAATAAACAATTATTGCTGTAGGCTAAAGGCCACAGATGACTTGACAGCGGCAATGCGAAATGAGAAGATTGCAGCAAGCGACCTTCGGGCATTCAAAAGGCCGCCTATTTTCTGAAAATCAAAGTTAAACTTATGAAAACAACTCTCCAAAACTTAATAGCGGCGTTATTTGTTGCCGCTTCACTTCAAACTCACGCGCAAGGAACGGTTTATGACCAGCAGTCGGCCACAGGCCCAGTGCCCATTACAGGCAACGCAAATGCAGACGGCCTTAACATTCAAGAAGATCAGCCACTGGCGCAATCTTTTATTCCATCACTCTCGGCGATTGGATTTGTCCAGTTTGAATTTTGGGACATTCCGAACAACGGCAACAATGGTGCGACGGTTTATGTGAATCTTTGGACTGGCTCGCCAGACCTCAGATCCGGGTTCAATTCGACATTGCTTGGCTCAACCACTCCGGTTTATATGCCTAACGGATTTGTAAATAGCGGTCTCGGCAATGCCGGCGTCACAAGTTTTTACTTTTCAACTTCTGTCACCCTGACTGCTGGACAGACCTATTACCTTCAACCAGTCGTCTTATCTGGCGATGATCCGTGGGATATAATAACAATCGGCGACACTTATCCCAATGGACAGGTATTTGAAAACGGCGGTGGTTTCAGCACAGACTTTTGGTTTAGGGAAGGAGTGGTGCCGGAACCTTCTACTTTGGCTTTGATTGTCTTGAGCAGTCTTCTGATGTTCAGCTTCAAACGCCATTTTAAGCTGGTTGTTCCATTACTACTGCTATTTACCGCTTCAGTTCTCTCAATTCATGCCGCAGATTCGGTCGTTCAAGCAACTGCTGACGAAGCCGGTCTGGCTCGTGTTTCAGGAGCCACCATTTCCCACGACGGAACATTCTGGGTGATGACGGTAAATTCCGACGGCTCTCTCAACGAGATGCCTTATCCTTTCCTGCCGTCCAATCTTTCAACTCTGCCAATCTATTCGGTTGCTGGCAAGTTTATCGTGGATGATACAGGCGGACAGCTTTCGGCTCCATCCTCTTCATCCTTTGCAAGGATGAGCACGGCTCAAACAATGTCCGTCGCGCAAGGGCAGGCTGAAACTATGGCAGGTCTCATTGACCTTATGGAAACCAATGACGACAACCAGTCGTTTCAGCCCAACGGATTCACATCAATGATTGACACCAACGGCATGTGGCTGGAAGACTTGAAGGAAGCCCCCTATCTTGGATTGCGATTGCACAACACCGTGAGCGGTGACAGTTAAATTAAAACTCCTTTGTCAATTCATGCACTTGAACATTCAAAGCTCCGGCAATCCGCACCAAAGCATCCACCGAAATATTCTCTACGCCGCGTTCAACATGACTAATGAAAACAGCGCTTAAATCGGCCTTCTCAGCCAGTCTTTCTTGGCTTAAGCCAGATTGTTTGCGCCAAGAGCGAACAGCAACGCCGAGCTTTTTGCGGTGTTTAGGAAGCGACACAGCTTGCAGCAAAGCAGCGCCAGAGAATTTAAGCCATAAAGCATATTTTATGTTTTTGCTTGACCATTTTCAGCAAGCGTTTAACATTTTCTCAAATTCAGAGATAATTTCTTAAAACTATGAAAACAACTATTCAAACTCTGCTGGCGGCGATAATACTTTTTTCCGCTTCAATTCAAACTCACGCGCAAGGGACGGTTTATGACCAGCAATCCGCAACAGGCCCAGTGGCTGTTCAAGGCAACGGAAATGCGGACGGCCTTTATATTCAAGAAGATTCGCCATTGACCCAATCTTTTATTCCATCATTCTCGGCGATTGGATTTGTCCAGTTTGAATTTGAAGATGTGCCGGGCAATGGAAATAATGGTGCTACGGTTTATGTAAATCTGTGGACAGGCTCACCAAACACTCGTTTAGCTACGTTTTTAGCCTCAACCGCTTCGGTTTATATGCCGGATGGATTTGCAAATAATGGTCTCGGCATTGCCGGTATCGCCAATTTTTCATTTTCGACTCCCATTGCACTAAATTCGGGACAAACTTACTATCTTCAGCCGGTTGTTGCATCAGGTGATGATCCGTGGGCTATTGTAACGATAGGCGACACTTATCCAAATGGGCAGCTGTATGGCGGCGCTGGAGGATTTACAGCACCGTTCCAACCCAGCACAGATTTATATTTCCGGGAAGGAGTGGTGCCAGAACCTTCTACTTTGGCTTTAACAGGTTTAGGCAGCCTTTTAGCTTTCGGCTTAAAACGCCGTCTCAAACTGGTTGCTGCGTTACTCTTTACAGCTTTTGCTCTATCATCCATTCAGGCGGCTCAAGATTCTGTTGTCATGGCAACCGCTGACGAAGCCGGTCTGGCTCGTGTTTCAGGAGCCACCATTTCCCACGACGGAACATTCTGGGTGATGACGGTAAATTCCGACGGCTCTCTCAACGAGATGCCTTATCCTTTCCTGCCGTCCAATCTTTCAACTCTGCCAATCTATTCGGTTGCTGGCAAGTTTATCGTGGATGATACAGGCGGACAGCTTTCGGCTCCATCCTCTTCATCCTTTGCAAGGATGAGCACGGCTCAAACAATGTCCGTCGCGCAAGGGCAGGCTGAAACTAT
>CAYPTV010000412.1:0-3248 GCA_964413505.1 uncultured Bifidobacteriaceae bacterium
TGGTGTCGCGGTGTGCAATCCAGTCGGCGCGACGCGGTGACAGGAAGTTGTGGTGTGTAATCTGGAAGCGCCCGCGCCGCCGGAGCATCGGACGATGCCGCCGGAGTCGCGCGAGTTGGATGCCAGAGTTTTCATGGTGTGCAAAATTGAATCTGCAACGACCCTAACAGGATTATCCGCGCCGTGAAGAAGTCATTTTCAACTTAAAGTTGAACGGGTGGACTGATGCCTTTTACGGATGAAGAGAGGAGCGACGATGGTTTTAACGGGCAAGACATTCTTCATGGCGGAGCGGCTGTGCGCCTTCGTGCCGAAGGCACAACCGGACATTAGCCAGATACGAAGTGTCTGGTATCGCGGCGGAATGGAACGCGTCCTGAAAGGACGTTGGAATGAAGCTTGCATGCATCATGCATTATTCCATCGTCCTTTCAGGACGAATGCCTTCGCGCGGTGTGACCAGACACTGGCGTGTCTGGCTAATTTCCACAGTCGCTCCGCGACCGCCTGAATGTCCCGGAAACAGCCTTGCCCACAATAAATGTCGAAGAACCGGGCGAGGGAAACTTTCACAAGGGGACTGCTTCCAGAACAAAGCGGACGGCCGGAATGGCCTTAATGCCGTGGAGATTTTTTCAGCAGGCAAAGACGCCGCGTGCATTTGGGGGCTGCATCCGCCTTCCATCATGATCAGGTCGCGTCGCTCCGTGAGCGCCGTTGATTTTAATCCGCGCAAATGGAATAATGCGCCATGCTCAATTACGGCATTGGTGACAAGGTGGTTTGCGTGGATGACAAGTTCCCGCCGGATATCAGCAAGCTTTACGACGCATTGCCGGTGAAGGATTCCACCTACGTCGTGCGCGACATCCGGCTGGGCATCAACCTGACGCTGGAAGGCGACGTGTCGGTGCTGCTCATCGGCCTCGTCAATCCGAATGCCGATTCCAAGTCGGCGCTGGAACGCGGTTTTCGTGCCGACCGGTTCCGCCCGCTGGAGGAATTGCGCAACGAGGCTGTGGCGAACCAGTCGGAAGAAGAAAAGAAGGAACTGCATCAGCCGATGGAAGTGTAAAAGCCTGTCTGACAATTCACCGGGGTCGAATCATCCTTGTCGTCATCCTCATCCTCATCCTCAAAAAACCCGCCAACTGACGATGAGGATGAGCATGAGGATGAGGTAGAAAAGTCATTTGCGCCTTCATTTGGAAAAAAGGGATGGCAAGAACCGCGCCTTTGGATAAAGTTACGTCATGCCGCAATCGGACAAACCCGACGCCCCGCTGCCTTCGCTGGAAGAAATCCAGCGCAATTGGGGCGACCTCACGTTGCGGGTGCGGCAGTCGGAATCCGAATGCCACGCGCTGGAGGCCGAAAACAAGGCGTTGCGCTCCCTGCTCGAACGCGTCGTGGAGCACCGCAAAAAATCCCACGGCGAACTCGTCAACCTCATCACCACGCTCGCGACGAAGATGCCGATCAACGACGTGGGCGTGATCGTCTCGCGGCTGGTGGAGCACAGCACGGCGGTCAACGACGTCAGCGCCGCGCTCGTCAACGGCAAGAACGAGGAAAACCTCCTCCAGCCCGCCATCCTCAAGGCGCTGGACAAGGCGAAGCGCGACCTGACGGCCTCCATCAAGCCGCTGGTCGAGGAATTGATCAAGCTCGATTCGCCGCTCGACCCGGCGTTGCTCCGGGAGCTGGCCGTCAAGCCGCAGACTTTTTTCGCCCCGGCCGCCGTCCGCGCGAGCCGCAGCTTTGTGAAGGGACAGGTCGCGCGCGAGCAGATCATCAAGGATTTCGGCGAGGAGGCGCTGTTTTTTTTCAAGGATTTGACGACGGATGCCAAGTTCAATCCGCGCCCCAAGCCGGAGGAGATCATGCTCGGCTTCAGAAACGATTTTGAAACGCTGCTCAAGCAAAATCCAAACGTCGTTCCCGCCAAGCACGCGGAGCTGGCCGCGCTGCACAAAAAAATCCAGCACAGCCGCGCCTCGCGCGCGCAGAAATCCGCGTTCCTGAAGCTCTCGTTCATTTTGGAACTGCTGAACTACTACGAAAATCCCAGCACGGAATCGCCGGACGTGATTTTCGCACAGCGCCTGCCGCCGCTCGTGGAACAGCTCGTCGTCACCGGCGAGACGGACGCGCTGGATGAAAATCTGATCAAGCAGGCGGAGGAATTGCTGGCCTTCGTCCTCAACGCCGATTACCGGCAGTCCGTCGTCAACAATTTCGGCAAGGGCGGCGGCGTGGCGCGCACGCTGCGCTTCGTGCTGACCTTCCGCTCCGCCATCATCGCCGAGCACGACCCGGTCACGGCGGAATTTGTGAAGCATCTCCTGTCGGACACAAAGACCCGGTCGTCCGCGCCGCTCGCCGCGATCCTCCGGCTCGTCAACACCGACGCGCAGAAAACCGTCGTGCGCGCCATCCTCAACTCCGACCGCCTGCGCCGCGAAGATTGCGAGGCGCTCGTCAAGGAACTCATCAAGGAACTGGGCCTGCCGGAACTCCCCGCCAAGTTCGAGTCCGGCGGCCCCTCGGACAAGACCCAGATGAGCGCGTGGGACATCATCCGCGAACTCATCGGCAGCCGCGCCACCCCCGCCGAGATCACCGAGGCCATCCGCCGCCAGCTCCACGCCAAATACGACGACACCGAGGTCAAGCAAAGCTGGGTCATCCTCACCGAGTCCGACCCCATGCTGCTCGTGCGCGTCTTCTGCCTGCTGCCCTACCTGCCCGGCGGCGAGACCGACCCCGTGGCGCGCGCCGTCCTGGAATCCTACGCCGTCCGGCTCACGCATGAAAAATACGCCGCCACCTACGCCAAGGTCGTCCACGCGCTGCGAAACATGTTCAAGGTCAAGGCCGACAGCCCCGCGCTCCTCAACTTCATCGCCCTCGTGAAATGGGTTGACCCCGCCGCCGCCGAGCGGATCACAAAAGACATCGGGATGCCGCCTTAGCCTTCAGGAAAAACTCGAAAGTAATTGGATTGCGTGTTGAGCATTCCGAATCCTCCAAACTGTTTTCGAAAAGCACGAAGTGCCGTCGTCAGGTGAACCAGCCGTCCGGCTCTCCGGCAACGCCCAGCATCGTGCGCCTCGTCCTGTGAAATAATGCCCCGCGCCAAGGCTTCCCATCGTCTCCGCCGTATTTCACAGGGCGAGCCCCGCGCCCTGTCGCCCCTGCGGCATTCGGAATTACAAATTCAACCACGTTCGCAGGCGTTGATTTAA
>CAYPTV010000413.1:0-3233 GCA_964413505.1 uncultured Bifidobacteriaceae bacterium
CCTGCGCCGGAAAATCGCGGTGCAGCGGCCTGCCCGCGACGAAGCGCGCGTTGCCGGCCTTCAGTTCCGCCAGCGCCGACTGCGGCGTCATTGCCGCCTGCGACGCCTTGGTTTGCACCGCCGACACAGCCGATCCGGCAGCACCGGCCGAATCTGAAATCGTGCAGCAACTTTGATTGGAGCTTTTACAACCCGCCGTGGCCAGCACGGCGGCAGCGAAAAGAGCGAATAATCCGGAATTGTTTAATTTTGTTTTCATAAAATTTCAAGCACCGCACGTCATTTTCTTAAATTAAATTGCGCGCCATTAAACCAAATTCCCCTGCTTGGCACAGCTAAAATCAAAGAGCCGCCCCGGTTGCCTGGAGCGGCCTGATTTCTGCGCACACCCGTTTTAGCCGTTCACCAGCACGCGGATGACGGGGCTGAAGTTCATCGTCGGCACGCCGCCGTCCCACCAGCAGGCGCGGTAGTCGCGCCATTCGGCCTGGCCGGGGGTTTTCACCGGACGATTGTCCACGTAGGGGCTGGTGGTGTCGGTGGCGAGGAAGCTCATGGCGCTTTCGCCCTGGCGCAGGCTTTCGATCCACACGCCGTCGTGTTCAAAGACGGGGAACTCGATGGACACGCTGTTCTGGGCGACGTCGCCCTGGTCGAGCAGCGGCGGGTCGGTGTGGGGCGTGCTGCCGGCGCCGATGATGGCGAGGTCGGTGCCGATGGCGTCGGTGTAGCCCTCGGCCTTTTTCCAGCGGCCGATCTCGTCGAACAGCCAGCTCAACATGCCGAAGAATGGCACGCCGGTGGGCGGGGTGAGCGCGGCCGGGTCGGGCGGCATGGTGTTCAGGCCGGGGCTGGCGTCGCCCGTGGCCAGTTGCGCCCGCCAGTGCGTGGCGGCCGGGCCATCCTGTCGCCGGGCGGGCAGATACACCTGCCAGGTCCAGATGAGCCAGTTGAGCACGAGGGTGATTTTCGCCTGTCGCGCGGTGTTGATGTCCAGCGCGGTGTAGTAACCGCCGATTCTGGACTGGATGTTTGTGAACCAGGGGATTTGACCCCCCTCGTTCGTCGGGAAAAATGGCTGGTTAGCCATAATTTTGTCCTTTAGTTGTTTGTTGTTGTTTGTGAGTTCCCGGCGGTCGAGCCGCCGGGAAAGTGGCCAAAAGCGGCAAAACCGGTTCGGAAGGCCGGCTTCGGGGCAAAATGGGTGAAAAGCGGGGTTTTCCGAGGTTTTCGCGGGGTTTTGCGGCATGGTGGTGAGGTTTTGCGGCGCATAAAACCTCCACGATTTCTCATAAAACCCCGGCTCCGTGGCATGGAACCTCGGGCGGATTCCGGCCAACCTTGGGGGTGCCGCGCAAAACCTTGGGTGCATTTCCCAAAACCCCGACTGGGAGCCGCAGAACCTTGTGGTCGAAATGGAAAACCTGGTCTGCGGGGCGCAGAACCTTGAACGGGAAGGGCAGAACCCCGGGCAGATCGCCCGGAACCTGGCCGGTGCGGGGATAAACCTTCCCCTTCTGATTGCCCACCCAACCTGGGCCTCAGACCATCCCGATAACGCGGCACAGAAGCTGGCCGCCGCCCTGACGACTGTATCCATCTGATTGCAGGAGCAGACTAATCCCTGCGTGAGGGAAAATGCAACAGCTTAATTTTAAAAAAATGCGGGGCGGCAGGTTATTAAAATTGTTTCAAGAACCGCGCGTCGTTTTCGTAGAAGCAGCGGATGTCGTTGATGCCGTAGCGGAGCATGGCGGTTTCAAATTGGCAGCGGTTGGCTGTAAAGCCGTTGGAAAAGCTGGCGTTTCAATTCTTCCGGCGAAAGCCCGGCGGGCAGCGAGGCCAGCGCCATGGCGCGCGCGGCATCGAACATCCGCACGCCCATCAAGAAACGTTCTTCGCCGGAACGGTTCATCAGCTTTTGCCGGACGAGTTCGGCGATTTCTGGTGAAGTATCAGTCATGCGATTTCCTGCCACAAGTTACTCAAACCCAGTTCCGCCGTCCAATATTCGATGTAGGCGCGGTCGCAGCCGGTGGCGACGAGGTTTTTCACATCGCCGAGCTGCGTTTCCGAGCGCGAGTCTTTCGCCCAAAACAGTTTGGAGAGAATCAGGTCTTCCTTGCTGACAATCCAAGTCTCAAAGTCCTGAATTTTGATGCGTTGCCGGCGGTTGAATTCATTGAGGCGATATTCGTTCTGCTTGCGGACGATGCAATCCACTTTGATGACGCTTTCGTTGTGGATAAGGTTGAACAGCGATTGGTGTGCGATGGAACTGTCCACGGCTTCGCGGGAAACGTAGTAATCCGGGCTGAACAATTTCACCATCCGTTCGGCATCAATTGGACGAAGCGCGACGACAATATCAATGTCGCGGGTCATGCGCGGCTGGGCGTAATAGTTCATCGCCATCGAACCGGTCAGCATGTAACCGATGCCCGCACCGTCCAGCCGTTGCGAAACGTCACGAACGATGTCGAGTTCGTTTTGCATTGGTCAAAGTTTTGCCGCGACAGGCAGGATTTTATCGAAGTGGCTGTCACAATGCTCCAGCGACAGCTTGTTGTTAAATGCACAAGCGGCAACGATGATGTCCGCCGTGGATGCGGTGACGCCTTTTTCGCGGCAGCGACGCGCCAGTAATCGCGCGCGCGCCCAAACCTGCTCATCCACCGGATAAATCCGCAATTCCTCTTCCAATTCTTCAAGCGCCTTTTTTTCAACGTGTCCTTGCGCGCCGTTCCAAAGCTCCACCAACGTCATGTCGCACCATGCGGCCTCACCGCGCGCAAGCAGGTGTTTCACGCGCTGCCCCGGCGCACTGTCACGCCCGCGTAGGAATTCGATCCAACTGGAGGCGTCCACCAGCGTCATTTGGCCGTCTCCCATTTGTGGTCCTGGCGCGACCGCCGGAGGTCGGCCTGAGTCATGAAGTTGGGGCATGAACCATGCAGCCGTTCGGCCATTTCTTCGAGGCGGTGGCGGCGGTTGAATTCCTCCAAGGCGGTGACGACGGCATCGCGTTTGGTTTTTGCGCCGGTGTGCTTGATGGCTTCCCTCAACGATTTTTCTGGAATATCAATTGTCGTTTTCATGCTTCCAGAATAGTCTTTATTGGAATCCTGTCAATTGCATTTCGGAATCCTAAAACTGTTTCAAGAACCGCACATCATTCTCGTAGAAGAGGCGGATGTCGTTGATGCCGTAGCGGAGCATGGCGATGCGTTCGA
>CAYPTV010000414.1:0-3231 GCA_964413505.1 uncultured Bifidobacteriaceae bacterium
TGATTTTTCAGGACCCCTACGGCTCGCTCAATCCGCGCATGACCGTCGAGCAAATCGTCGGCGAGGCGCTGGACATCCATAAACTGACCGACAGCAAACCCGCGCGGCAGAAGCGGATTTTCGAATTACTCAAGGATGTCGGCCTTGATCCGGTTTACGCGCAGCGGTATCCGCATGAATTTTCCGGCGGTCAGCGCCAGCGCATCGGCATCGCGCGCGCGCTTGCGGTCGAGCCGGAATTGATCATCTGCGACGAACCGGTGAGCGCGCTGGATGTTTCAGTACAGGCGCAAATCATCAATCTACTCCGCGATTTGCAGCAGAAGCATGGCATTGCGTATTTGTTCATTGCGCACGATCTCGCGGTGGTCGAGCACATCAGTCATCGCGTGATGGTGATGTATCTCGGAAAAATCGTGGAAACGGCGGACGCGAAAGCCATCATCCGCGACCCGCAGCATCCTTACACGCAGGCGCTGATTTCCGCCGTGCCGGAAGTTGACCCGGAAACAAAACGCAAACGCATCGTTTTGCCGGGCGACGTGCCATCACCCATTCATCCACCGAGCGGCTGCCCGTTCCATTCACGCTGTCCGATTGCGCAATATCCGATTTGCAAAGAAAATTTTCCGCCATTGCGCGAAGTGAAAAAGGAAATTTTCGCGGCGTGCCATTTTGCCGGGACGAAGATTGATGCGCGGACGTAACCGCAATGGCGAGAGCGGCGTCTTATTGTTCAGTTGGCGGCCTTGGCCTGGAAATCGTGCCAGCCTTTGATTTTTCCGGCGGTCACGAAGAGCCGGTATGTGACGCCGGGCTGGAGCGGATCGGGTTCGGCACCATCAATGGCGGAATCCATGCCGCCAATTTTTTCGCCGTAGAAAAAATGACTCACGTCGTCGGAACCTGAATCCGAGACCAGATGCCAGAGAGGTTCGGCAAGCTTGTTGGTTTGAAATGAGTCAAGCGCGACGACTTTGACCTCCGTGAGTTCGTATGGCTGCTCAAGTTTGAAAAAAACCGGAATGCTTCCCGTTTTGACGGCACGAATGGCGCGGCCGGATCGGGCGTTGGTGCTTGTGATGTGAAGCGTCTTCGGCTTGAACCAATCGGTGAAAAAACAGACGTAAACAGCGGCGAGCACAAGCGCGACGAAGATGAGGAGCCAGTTTCGTTTAATCATAAAATTTTGAATGCGGCGGCCACATGATCTGTTAAATTACATATCAAGACGCGCGAAAGGAATGAATGGTTATGAATATATCAAACCGCAAAAAATTGACCAGCCTTGAAACTGCGGCTTTCACTTTGATTGAACTGCTCGTCGTCATTGCCATCATTGCGATTCTGGCGGCGATGCTGCTGCCGGCGGTGGCTCGTGCGAAGGAGGCGGCCAAGCGCATTTCATGCCTGAACAATCTCAAGCAGTTAAGCCTGGCCGCGCATATGTATGTGGACGACAACCAAGGCGCTTATCCCTCGCGCTACGATGGCAACACAGTGTCCAGCCGCTGGCCGGACAAATTTTATGACTATTACGGGAAAAATCTGAAGCTGCTACTATGCTTGAGCGAGACAACCAATCCCGCCACCGGCGGTGATGCAACCGTGGCCGACAACGCTCCGCGCAGTTATCTGATCAACGGTTGGAACGATTTTTACGCGGACCAGTTCGGCACGAAAGATTGGCCAACGCTTGAAAGTGACATGGCCAACAATCATAGCGCCATGAGGGAAAATGCCATCATCCATCCCAGCGACACGGTTATTCTTGGAGAAAAAAATCCCGCTGACGGCGATTACTACATGGACTTGCTGGAAAATGGCGGCAACGATTTCAGCGGCGTATTGGAAGAAAGCCGACACGACAGCCGGGGTCCTGAGACGGAAACCGGCGGCTCAAATTACGCCTTTTCCGACGGCAGCGCGAAGTTCATGAAAGTCCACACCGCCCTGTATCCGCTGAACCTTTGGGCTACCAGCGACACCAACCGGGTTTATTATGCCGACGAGGTGAATTGAGTGGCGGAATGGAGTGGTTGTATGACTCGTCTCGAACTTTTTTTCAAGGACAATCGTGATTTTCCAACACGCACGTTTTGACCTCGTTTAGGGTATCCCCACACCCTTCCCCACATGGGGAGGGGTTGTATTCTCAAACCCTCCTTTATTCATCGTGATTATTTCGACTTTTTGCGTCTCGTGCCATCCCCGACTTCGGTCGGTTTTATGGCTCGCGCGGCGGGTGTTAATTTGAGTGGATGCCGCGCTCGCCAAAAACCTCCCAGTAAAGGAACGGAGGAAGGCGACGTAAAACCGTTCTACGTTTACGTTGATGAATTCCAAAATTTCATCACCCCGACGATTGCCAAGAATCTCGACCAAGTCCGCCAATAATGAATATGTCGAGTATTTGCTTCAGTCATTTAAGTCTGTTTTGAAAGAGCTAGGAAAAGGCACTGCTCGTGACAATATCAATCTTGGCACTTTCGAGAATCAGAAATTTCCGTTTCCGAAACTTGAGGTTCAAACAAAAATTGTTTCCACGCTAAATGCTTTGTCGGAAGAAAGCCAACGCCTAGCGAGTCTTTACGAACGGAAGCTGGCGACGCTGGCAGCATTGAAGCAGTCGTTGTTGCACCAAGCATTTACTGGTAATCTTTAATCATCCATGAATGAAGCCGAAACCAGAGCCGAGCATATTGATCCCGCCTTGAAGGCGGCGGGCTGGGGCGTCGTTCCCGGCAGCCGTATCCGGCGCGAATATCCGATTGCGCCCGGTCGCATCGAAGGGCACGGCAAGCGCGGCAAACCGTTGACGGCGGATTACATTCTGGAATATCGCAACACCAAGCTGGCCGTGAACGAGGCCAAGGCTTGGGATGAAGCTTTGACCGAGGGTGTGGCGCAGGCCAAGAACTACGCTATCTACTCGCTCAAAGAAGGCATCAATGACGGTTTCCTCACGCCGTTCAAGGTGAAGCAAATCCAGACCACGATTGACTATTATGTTTTCACACCGGACGACACCGTAGTGGAGGGCGAAATTGAGGCTGGAAAACTTTACGACGAGACGGACTTTAACCGGAATATCGAAATCCGTGAACGGGAAAAGAAGCGGGTCGAGACTTTCATGTCGCAGATCAACCAGAACGAAAAGACGCTGGTTTTCTGCACCAATCAAGCCCATGCCTTGCTCGTGCGCGACCTCATCAATCAGTTGAAGACGAG
>CAYPTV010000415.1:0-3227 GCA_964413505.1 uncultured Bifidobacteriaceae bacterium
CGACGCTGTTCATCCGCCGCGATGAAGTTGAGACCGCGTGGCAGATCGTGGATTCCATCCGCAAAGGCTGGGAAGGCAAGCCGCTGACGAACCGCGAATTTTACGCCGCCGGCACATGGGGACCGATTGCCGCCGACGATTTGCTCGCGCAAAGCGGCCACGAATGGCACGAGCCGCAGGTGATAAAGTAAAATCGGGCGCGAAAAATAATGTCTGAATACAAAGCAACGATCAAATGGCAGCGAACCAGCCCTGATTTTCTCAAGGGCAAATATTCGCGGGAACACACCTGGACATTTGACGGCGGCGTCACTGTTCCGGCATCGGCTTCGCCATCCGTTGTGCCGTTGCCATTCTCAAATCCCGCGCACGTTGACCCCGAAGAAGCTTTCGTCGCGGCGATTTCGAGCTGCCACATGCTTACGTTTCTTTATCTGGCGTCCAAACAAGGATTCCAAATTGACGGCTATGAAGATGAATCCGTCGGCGTGATGACCAAAAATGAAAATGGCGTGCCGTGGGTGAGTTTGGTGACGCTCAATCCAAAAATCGTTTACAGCGGAGATAAATTGCCGACGCCAGCAGATGAAATACAGTTGCATCATCTGGCTCACGAGCAATGTTACATTGCGAATTCAATCAAAACCGAGGTTTTAGTTAGTTCCAAATAAGACAATTCTGATTTTGTGCAAAACTTTGAACTGATTTCCTTCGCCCGCGCCGACGAACTCGCCCGCGCCGCCGCTGGCGCGTGGCTGGACGAAATCGCGGCGGCCGAGCGCGCGGCCAGGCCGCATTGCGTCGCCCTTTCCGGCGGACGCATCGCGCTGAAATTTTTCACGTCCGTCGTCTCGCAGGCCAAGGCGCACGAAATCTCGCCCGGCCTCGTCCATTTTTTTTGGGCTGACGAACGCTGCGTGCCGCCGGATGACGCGGAAAGCAATTTCAAAACCGCGCACGAATTGCTGTTCGCGCCGCTGCGCATCAGCGACGCGCAAATCCATCGCATCCACGGCGAAGATTTGCCGGAGCTTGCCGCGCAAAAGGCCGCGACGGACATTTCCAGCGTCGTTCCAAAAAATGTCGTCGGCCAGCCGGTTTTGGATTTGATTTTTCTGGGCATGGGCGAGGACGGCCACGTCGCGTCGCTTTTTCTGCATCAGATCGAAGGCACGTTTCCGAAGGCGGTTTTTTGTCCGGTCAGAAATTCGCCCAAGCCGCCGCCGAACCGCGTGAGCCTGACTTATGCGGCCATTGCGGCGGCGCGCGAAGTCTGGGTGCTGGCGTCCGGCGCGGGCAAGGAAGCGGCCTTGCGCGAATCCATTTCAGCCAACGGCCGCACGCCGCTGGCGCAGGTCATCCAATCCCGCGCGCAGACGAAGATTTTCAGCGATTTTTCCCTGGGTTGAACTGGCAACCAAACGGTTAAATGCGGTTTTCCACTCGAAATTGCTTGAAAAACGAGGGGGTTTTCCGGGAGCAAAAATAATTGAAAAAAATTTGAACCAATTTTAAGGTCGCGCCGTCTTATATTACGAACGATTGAATTTCGCTGTTCGTTTAGGGTTGGCAGAGAGGTTTTGCTCGCGGCGAGGCTCGGACAGCGACCCCAAGTTGGCCCGCCGCCCTTCTGAGCGCCTGGGTGAAGGCGTATAAACCTCGTCACCAAGAGAGGCCGGACGCAAGTCCGGCCTTTCGCTTTTTACAAGTCGCTTGTTTGTGGATTAAGAACAACATGGAAATCCGATTGATTGGCCGGACAAAAGCATTTATCCTTTGCCAACGCATGAAACATCAGCTCGATTTCGAGAAGCCCATCATCGAACTGCAAACCAAGCTGGACGAACTCCGCCAGCACCCGGAAAAGCATTCCCTCGGCATCAGCTTCGAGGAGGAAATCCAGCTCATCGAGAAAAAGCTGGAGGAAACCCGGCGGCACATTTTCTCGAACCTCACCGCCTGGCAGCGCGTGCAGCTCGCGCGGCATCCGCACCGGCCTTACACGCTGGATTACATTGGCAGCGCGTTCACGGATTTTCAGGAACTGCACGGCGACCGGCTCTTCGCCGACGACCGCGCGATGGTCGGCGGATTTGCAAAACTCGGCGATCACCGCGTCGTCGTCATCGGCACCCAAAAAGGCCGGGATACGAAAGAAAACATTTTGCGCAATTTCGGTTCCGCGCACCCAGAAGGCTACCGCAAGGCGCTGCGTTTGATGCGGCTCGCGGACAAATTCGGCCTGCCGATCATCACTTTGATTGACACCGCTGGCGCGTATCCCGGCGTCGCGGCGGAAGAACGCCATATCGCCGAGGCCATCGCCGTCAACCTCCGCGAAATGACCCTGCTCGAAGTGCCGATCATCGCCGCCGTCATCGGCGAGGGCGGTTCGGGCGGAGCGCTCGGCATCGGCGTCGCGGACCGCGTTTTGATCTTGGAAAACGCCTATTATTCCGTCATCAGCCCGGAAGGCTGTGCGGCGATCTTGTGGAAAGACCGCGCCAATGCCGGCAAGGCCGCCGCCGCGCTCAAAATCACCGCCAATGACCTGATCGAATTCAATCTCGTGGATGAAATCGTCCCCGAACCGCTCGGCGGCGCGCACACGGACAAATCATTGACGGCGGCAAACCTGAAAACGCACCTGCTCAAGCACCTTGAGGAAATTCTCGCGCTGCCGGTCGCCGAGCGATTGAGGAAGCGTTACGAAAAATTCCGCGCGCACGGGCATTTCCACGAAAAAACCGAGCCGGTCGAAAATGGCGTTCCCCAGGCCGCCGCGTAAAATTCCCGTGCTCTACCCGCTCACTTTCAATCCGATTTTCAAGGAACGCATCTGGGGCGGACGCGAGCTTGAAAAGCTTTACGGAAAAAAAATCCCGGCGGTCAAACCCATCGGCGAATCGTGGGAAATCTCCGACCGGCCCGGCGACGAAAGCATCGTCGCCAACGGAAAACTCGCCGGAAAAAATCTGCGCTGGCTCATGAAAAATCACGCGGCGGAAATCCTTGGTGATGCGAAACCGGCGGCAAAAGGAAGATTTCCGTTGCTCTGTAAAATTCTCGATGCGCGGGAAAAACTGTCGCTGCAAGTCCATCCGCCCGCTGGCAAAGCCGCCGAACTCAAAGGCGAACCAAAAACCGAAATGTGGTTCATCGCCGACGCCGCGCCGTGCGCGAGTTTGTATGTCGGCCTCAACTGCGGCGTGACGCGCACGGAATTT
>CAYPTV010000416.1:0-3221 GCA_964413505.1 uncultured Bifidobacteriaceae bacterium
TTGCCGCCACCCTCAATGGCGGCACGGACCACACGGACGCGCGCGACAAGGCGGCCGACGTGGTGGTCGGAATGCTCCGCCTGCTGGCGGCTTATGTAGAGAATGTTGCCAAGGGCGATGCAACCGTCATCGAGCTGTCGGGCTTCCAGGTGGTGCAACGCGGTCCCAGCCCGCAACAGCCGCTGGTCAAAACCATCATCCAGGCGATCATCAATGAAATGAGCGGACAACTGCTGGTGCGATTGAACCCGCAGGACAACGCCTCCGGTTACGAGGGCCAGATGAGCGCCGACGGCGGCAAGACGTATCAATCCATCGGCTTTTTCCAGCAGGCGCGCCGGGTGGTGGTTCCCAACCTGACGCCGGGAATCACTTATACCTTCAAATTCCGCGCCCTGGGCGGCAGCACCGGCAGCGGCGACTGGAGCGACCCGGTCTCGCACATGGCAACGTAAATTGGTTGATGGTTGAGATTTGATGGAAAACCGGAACAGAAATTGTTCCGGCTGTTTTATTATTGCAGGGATGCAGGGAAAAGTTTTATTTTATTTTGACTTTTTTAATGTAGTTCAACGGGTGGTCGTCGAGGATGTTCTGGTAAATCCCTTGAACGTTCGTGTGGTAATAGTTGACCCCTGCGTAAATATAAAGCGGAACAATCGGCAATTCGTCATGCACCAGGATCGTCTCGGCTTGCTGGAAAAGTTCCTCGCGTTTTTTCAAATCCGTCTGTTTGTTGGCTTCGGCAACGAGCGCATCATAGCGGGCGTTTTTCCAGCCGGTGCGGTTGTTGCCGCTGTCGCTCAAAAACAAATCCAGAAAAGTATTCGCGTCGTCGTAATCGCCAATCCAGTCGCCTCGGCCCAAGTCGTAATCAAGATGCGCGGTCGAGCTCAAATAAACCGCCCACTCGACCTGGCGCAAATCCATGTTGATGCCAAGAGTGTCATGCCACATCTGCTGCAATTCGACCGCGATGTCCCCGTGAATTTTTGTCCCGCCGCCGGCGGGGGCATTGAATATATATTCAATGCGCGGAAAACCCCTGCCGCCGGGATAGCCGGCGTCGGCCAGAAGTTTTTTCGCAAGAGCGGGATTGTAATCAAGCCCGTCAGGCGAAGTGTAATTTGCCGTGCCATCGGGAACAAGGTGCAGCGTCGGCCGCTCCCTGCCTTTCATGATTTTTTTTATGATGCGATTCCTGTCAACCGCCAATGCGAGCGCCTTGCGGACGCGCGGATCGTCGAACGGTTTGCGCGTGACGTTGAAATTGATGTAATAGGTGGCGAGATAATTGAACGGATGGACATCAGGGCGCTTCATCAGCACATCCAGCAATTCCGACGGCACGACCTCCTTGTCCCAGATGATGTCCACCACTCCTTGCTCGTAAAGGTCAAACGCCGTGCCGGGCGATCCAATCGGCGAAATGTCAATGATGTCCGATTGTGTGTTTGCGGCGTCCCAGTAGCGCGGGTTTTTTTTGAGGCGGACCTTGTCATTCAGCCGCCACTCGGCAAGTTCGTATGGCCCGCTGCTCGGCAACGGCCTCACCATCAGCCAGCGGTCGCCGTATTTTTCAATCGTCTGGTGCGGCACGACATAAGCCACCGCCAGAGTGCAGATGTCGAGAAAAAATGCCGTCGGATCATTTAATTCCACGCTAACGGTGAACGGGTCGAGCGCATGGACTCCGACGAGGGACGAATCCTTGATTTTGCCGGTGTTAAAATCCTCGCCATTTTTCAAATAATAAAGTTGCCCGGCGTAATCACTGGCCGTCGCCGGATTCAATGCGCGAATCCATGAATAAACCACGTCATCTGCGCGAATCGGTTCGCCGGTTGACCAAACGAGATTTGTGCGAAGATGAAACGTGTAGATTTTTCCGTCCGGCGAAATTTCCCAGCTTTCGGCCAGACCTGGAATTGGTTGAGCCGTTTTCGGATCAAGCCGCACCAACCCTTCAAACAGTCCAATCGCAATCCGCATTTCAGGAATGCCGGTCAGCAGAGCCGGGTCGAGCGTTTCCGGCTCGCCGTTGTTGATGATGGTCACGTCGGCAGGCGGTTCGCGCCGGACGCAGCCGAAAACCACAACGCACAGGACGAGGCAAAAAACAAAGCGCGCCCGCGAAAAAATCCGCCGGGCGCGCTGGAAAAGGGTCATTGTATTACGTCACTTGGCTGGAGCCGGAGCGGCGGGGGCGTTGGTGCCTGCCGTCGCGGGGATCGGCAATGACAGGAGGCTGTTCGTCGAAGGCGCAGTCGCAGGCTGCGAAACCGGCGGAACGACGGGCGCCGGCGCCTGGGTCTGCGCCTGCTGCTTCTGCTGCACGGCCTTTTCAAATTCCGTCGCGCTCGCGTTGCTGCGCAAATGATCCTGCATGTAGCCGAGCAGCAGGGCCAGCGCGAAAAATATTCCCGCCGCCCATTTGGTGATCTTGGTCAGCGCATTGCCCGAACCCGCGCCGAACAGGGCGTCAGCAGCGCCGCCGCCAAACGCCAGTCCCGCGCCGGCGTCCTTCTTCGGCAGTTGAACCAAAATGAGCAGTATCAACACCGCGCAATTGAACACCATTATGACAGTTAAAAGTCCGACGAGAAAACTCATATCATTATGCTAGATGGAATTCTTGATGATGTCAGCAAAACTTCTCGCCTCGAGCGAGGCCCCGCCCACGAGCGCGCCGTCCACGTCCGGCTGGCCCATCAGTTCCTTGGCGTTCGCGGGCTTCACGCTGCCGCCGTATTGGATGCGGACTTTTTTGGCGGTGGCTGCGTCGTAAATTTTCGCCAGCAGCCTGCGGATGAACGCGTGCGCGTCCTGCGCCTGCTGCGTCGTCGCCGTCTTGCCGGTGCCGATGGCCCAGACCGGTTCGTAGGCGACGACCGTTTCAGTCATCTGATCCTTCGTCAAACCGGCGAGGCTTCCACGCACCTGCGTTTCCAAAACTTTTTCCGTCTGGTTCGCCTCGCGCTCCGCCAGCGTTTCGCCGACGCAGACAATCGGCTTCAAGCTCGCCGCATGAACCGCCGCCGCCTTCTTGGCGATGAGCGCGTCCGGTTCCTTTTGATACTGGCGGCGTTCGCTGTGGCCGAGGATGACGTAGCGCACGGAAAATTCCTTGAGCATCCCCGCGCAGATCTCGCCGGTGAACGCGCCAAAATTGTTCTCGCTCATGTTCTGCGCGCCGAGCTTGATGTTCTTGGTTTCAAGGA
>CAYPTV010000417.1:0-3220 GCA_964413505.1 uncultured Bifidobacteriaceae bacterium
TTTGGGTCAATGGCCAGTATGTGCTGCGTGGACCATGCCGGTTTGACTGGCACGCGCCGCAATACGACACGGTGGACATCAGTTCATTCCTGCAACCGGGAACCAATGTTCTGGCCGTGATGGTGCATAGTTACGAGAACGTTACCAGCAAGATCATGATTCACAATCCCGCGCTGACCGCCGAGTTGCAGTTGCCCGGGACGAATATTTTTACCGACACCACTTGGCGTTCCGGCCCGACAATCTATCAACCTTCAGCCAATGCCTGGGGTTCCATTCCCGATACCATAGATGCGCGGGTGCAGACGAACGACTGGACGGCGACCAATTTTAACGATTCCGCCTGGGAAACGGCAACGAATGTGGACGGCACGCAGTGGGGCGCGTTGACGGCGCGCACCATTCCCATGGCCGTGGAAACGGTGTTGACGAACGTGACGCTGGTGCCGTCGGGTCAAAATCTTTCCGCCGCGCTTCCCATCACTTTGGCCAGCGGCCAGAGCATCACCATCAACCTCGGCAAGATGTCGCTGGCATATGCCAACGTCAGCATGACCGCCAGCTCCGGCAGTGTGCTGCAAATCTCCTACTATTTACGGCTGGTCAACGGCTCGCCCGGTGAAAGTTATGGTGTCGGCACCACCTACACCGCCAGAAGCGGACAGCAAAGTTTCATCACTGGCGACGAATGGGGCTGCCATTATGCCGTCATCCAATGCACCTCCGGCAGCATCACGCTCAATGGATTCACACTGGTTGATCGTCGCTATCCTCAAACCCGCGTCGGTCAGTTCAGCAGCAGCGACACCATTTTCAACCAGCTTTGGACCAACGCCGTCAACACCATTGAATTGACGAGCGACGACGGCTATGGCGCCGACGCACGCGAACGCAACGAATGGCTGCAAGACCCGGCGGAACCGAATTTCATCACTACCCGAATTTCCGAAGTGGGAACCAACTTCGATGGCACTCCCGCTTATTCCGATCCGAGGCTGTTAAAAAATCTGATGTGGCATGACTCGTTCACCACCAACCAGACCGGCGATGGCCGGCTCAAAGCACATACCTGCTCGGACCGCTTTGACGTTCACGGCTACATCGAAGATTATTCCTGCCAATGGATTGAAGCGCTGCGGATTTATTACGATGCCACGGGAGACACAAATTTCGTCGCCCAAATGTGGCCTGCCTTGACGGGGCAGATGGCTTGGTTCCTGGCGCGCGTTGACCCGGATGGTTTGGTGTTGGCGCGGGAATACACCAGTTTCGACAATGCGCTGGCCTATCTCACCTGCGAGGGGGCAACATTGAACGCCTTTATTTACAAGGCGCTGAACGATTCTGCTTATCTTGGAAATGCGATTGGATCGAATGCCCAAGCCACGGCTTACAGTCAGGCAGCCACCAATCTCGCAACGGCCTTCGATCAAAATCTGTGGAATGTCACCGCCGGCACTTACAATTCCGGCATTTTGAACGGCACAACACTTGGACCCACCACGCACGCGGCGCTGATTGCATTGGATCGAGGCATCGTGCCAACGAATAAGGTCGCCAGCGTGCGGAACTGGTTTCTCGCAAACTACCAAAATCCAGGCACGTTCAATGTTGCGAGCAACCCCAATTATCTGACGTGGATACAGGAGGTTGTCGGAATCAACATGCCGGTCAGCTACTACTGGGTTTTTAACCAGCTTTATCAGATGGACTCACCAGCGATGGATCTTCAGGCATTGAGTGAAATCCGCCGTCGCTGGACCGGCATGGTGACTAATCGCATGGACACCGGCACCACTACGGAAACTTTTACGGATGTAGGTGGCGGTTCGGAATCCTGTCACAACTACGGGTGCGTGCCCGCGTGGTTTTTGAGTTCCTATGTTCTGGGCGTGCGTTTGGAAGGCCCGGTTTGGACCAACCGCATTTTGATCGAGCCACGGCTTGGCGATCTGACGTATGCCAATGGCGTGGTCGTAACTGAACATGGGCCGGTGTCCGTCTCGTGGGATCAGTCGGTGAACAATGGCCAGTTGCTCACCTTCTCCTTCACCGTTCCTGCGGGCTGCCGCGCAACGTTGCATCTGCCAATGACCTCCAATACCAATACGCTGATCCTGAATGGCGTGACGTTGGTGAATAATGGCAGCATGACAAGCGGCGTGGGCGTGACAGGGCGATGGTTCATTTTGGATCTACCCGCCGGAACAAACACCGGAACGCTAACTGTCACGCTTCCTTCCCCTGCCATTCTGACGCAACCCAGCGGTGGAACAGCGTTTCTAGGTGACGCGTTTTCCTTTTCGGTCAGCGCCAGCGGCCAGCAGTTGACCTATCAATGGGAGAAGAATTCCACCAACGTTCTCAACGCCACCAATACCGTTCTGACGCTGACCAACCTGGCGTTGACTGACGCCGGTAATTATCAGGTGATCATCACCAATCCGAGTGGCGTCACCAACAGTGCCATTGCGGCCTTGCAAGTTATCCAACCGGTGACCAATACCATTTACTTGGATCACTTTTCCGGTGCCTCCGGTGCTTTGAATGGCCGCACTCCCGACACTGCGACGATAGCCAACAACACATGGATTGCGGCGGGTGGATGGACTACGGATGGCACGCGGGCGAACGTGACCAATTCAACGATTAACGCCTTTCTTCCGTTCACTCCAGTTTCAGGCAGGCTGTATCGGTTGTCGGCAGACATCAACTGTGTGGGCAGTGGTAGCGCCGACTGGATTTCGCTTGGTTTTGCCAACGGCACCAACACGGTATCAGCCTGGCAATTGGCGAATAATCCGGTCGGTTGGATGCTTGCCCGCGATTCAGGAAGCACTACTTCAGATAATCAAACTTTTATAGGACCCGGCCAGGCCGGTGTCAGCGACACAGGTGTATATCCCACCGGCATTATGAATTATGCCATACTTATGGATACCCGACCCATCAACCCCGGCGCTTGGACCTTTACCTTTTTGGTCAATTCCAATGTGGTTGAGCCTGCGACAGTTTTCGGCGGTAATGGTCCGCTTATTTCCAGCGTGGGCATCGGCATGATGGGTAACGGCGGTTCCGGCTATGTGGATAATTTCACTTTGACAGCGCGCGGTTCATCCGCACCGTTTATTATCATGCAACCTCAAGGTGGATCATTTACCGCCGGTGCCACAATCAATCTTGCGGTTGCTGTCGGTGGCACGGCTCCGTTTAGTTATCA
>CAYPTV010000418.1:0-3220 GCA_964413505.1 uncultured Bifidobacteriaceae bacterium
CGCCATAAAGACAGCCGCGACTGAACAAGGCTTCCGCGAATCTGGGATTCAATTCAATGGCCCGGTTCAGATCAGCCAGTTCGGACTCGTATTCATTCGCCATGTAATGCTTCATGGCTGAATTGTAAAAGACAAGCGCGTCAGCCAAATGCTGTTGCCGGACTTTCTTCACAATGGCTGTCGTTGTGCCAGCCGCGAGCAACACACCCGCGACAACAGCAACCGCTGATTTCATTTTAGTCCATGCCATAATTTTCAATGCTCCTTTAATGAGGGTTAATGTCGAAATCGAAGCCGCCGCCCCCTTCGCCACTGCGACGACAGAAATGGTTTTTGCCAAGCCCACCGGCGCGGCCTGCACGGAGTTGGCGGAAATCGCCCCGGCAATGGTGGCCGTGGTGGAGTCCACCCCGCGTTTGGTGAAAAACTTCCGCAGCTTTTCCAGCGCGCGGTTCACGCGTTTCTGCGCCGCCGGTTCATTGATGTTCAGCAACTCCGCGACTTCGCGAAGGTTCTGGTCCTTGAAATAGCGCAGCACCACGGCGTCGCGCTCCTTTCTGCCCAGCCGCGACATCGCCTCGTCCAGCAGCGGCGACAGTTGGTTCCAGACGGTTTCATCGGTGGATTCTCGAAGTGTGGATTGCATGTAGGCCTCCTGTTCGCGCCTCTGGCGGCGATGTTCCCCGCGCATGAAGCTCAAGGCCGTGAGCCGGGTGGTTTCGCAAAGCCAGCCTGCCAGGACGGTGTCCGGTCGCAGCCCGGCGGCCTTGCGGGCGAGGATGATGAATACGGCCTGCGTGATTTCCTGTGCGTGGGCTGCCTGCCCGGCATGGCGGAACGCCGCCGAATAAACGAGAGAGATGTGCCGGTCCACCAGTTCCGCAAAGGCGGCCTCGGAATTGACCCGGACATATTCCCGCACCAGCGCCATGTCGCTGAAATCATGCATCTGCAGGATTATGGCCGCTGCGGGGAAATTTCAGACAATTATTTTTTGAACTGTTACCAATCACCTCATATCCCATGGATTGGCACGCCTTTTGAAATTGCAGTCAGCCCTGTTTGAAGTTTAGATTAAGCCCCACAAATGAAGTTCTTTCGACAATTCTGGCTCATCGCATGCACTTTTAACCTAAGCATGCAGCTTGTTGGCCACGCTCAGACCGGCGCGACAAATTTTTGGACTCTGAAAGTGGCGGGTTTCAGCGGCGCTTCATCCCCGGCCCTGGCGTCCGACGGAACCATTTATCAGGGGACATTTGTCGGCCAGCTTCTCGCCATCACGCCGCAGGGCGAGATCAAATGGACTTTCCGCGCGCGCCACGAAATCAAGTCGTCCCCGGCGGTGGCCGACGACGGGAGCATTTACTTCGGTTCGCGCGACAGGACATTTTACGCCGTCACGCCGGACGGGAAAAGGAAGTGGGCTTTTGAAACCGGCGCATGGGTTGATTCCTCGCCGGCCATCGCGGCGGACGGGACCATTTATTTCGGGTCGTGGGACGGGAATTTTTACGCGCTGAACCCGGACGGATCGTTGAAATGGAAATTTGCGGGCGGCGGCATCATTGATTCCTCGCCAGCCATCGCGGCGGACGGGACCATTTATTTCGGATCGCACGACAAATCGTTTTACGCGCTCACGCCGGAAGGAAAGCTCCGCTGGAAATTTCCGACGCAGGGTGAGATTGTTTCGTCGCCCGCAATCAACTCCGACGGCGCGGTCTATTTCACCTCCACAGACGGGAACCTGTATGCGCTGAACCCGGACGGCTCGGAGCGCTGGCATTTGCGCACCGGGGGTTACACGGAGTCCTCGCCGGTGCTGGATGCGCAGGGACAGGTTTATCTGGGTGTGAACGAATATAAAACGGGCGTGAGCGCGGACGGCAGGAAACTGTGGCAGGAAGGTTCGTCCCGGCCCATCGAGGTTTCGCCGGCGGTCGCGGCGAATGGTCTGGTTTATTTTGGCACGGGCTGGGGAGACCTGTCCGCCTACAACGCCCAGGGCCAACTGGCGTGGTCGGCGGAGATCGGCAGGGGGGTTGTTCCCACCGGTTCCACGACCATCGGCCCGGACGGAGCAATCTATGAGTGCGACGGGGTCAACTTGTTTTCAATGGGGGCCACGAACAGCGCGCCGGCGGCGAGGATTGCCTGGCCGATGTTCCGGGCAAACCCGCGCCACACCGGCCGGGTGAACGCGGATTGAAATCCGCTGCGGTTTCAACAACATGCCGACCGCTGCGGCTGGTCGCGACACAGTCGCGCTCCGGTCAAATCAGGCCGCCAAAATTTACAGCCGTTCGCGCCCGCCGAAGCCGGTTTCCAGATCGTGCCAGAATTCCACGCTGTCCTCGTCCTGTTCCCAGCAGAGGAAAACCTCCTTGTCGCCGACGATGGCGGGAAAATCCACCAGCCCGCGCTCGATGTCCTTGATGAAAATTTCGCGGCGCCGAAATTCGGACAGAAGCTCCTGCGGGTCCGCCAGCACGCGTATCCAGTTGTTGACGGTCTCGCCGCCGATGTCGTTCCCCTGCTCCGTCAGGCCGGTCAGCCGCTTTTCGTTGCGGTGCAAATCCTCGCGCAACCGGTTGAGACGCTCCAGCCACTGGCGGATCTGCGGCAGGAGGGCGTTGGCCTCCTCGCGCGTGTAATGTTTTTTGAAACGGCGTTCCATTTTGGGTTTACGATCTGCTATATACGATATACGAGGCGGCTTTGAAATTCAAACGCGCCGCAATTTCCGACGGCGCGCAAACCGCAAATATAAAAGACCGTTCGCGGACGGTTGCAAGAGCCGCCGCCCGCGAACGGATGAATTGAAGCGCAACGCAGAATTACTTCTGCCAGGTGCGCTTCTTGTGACGATTCAGGCGCAGCTTCTTGCGCCGTTTGTGCTTGTTGATTTTTGCCTTGCGGCGTTTTTTGATTGAACCCATAAAGGATTGCCAATGGAATAATCGAAATCGGGCGCGATGCCAATCTAAATCTGCTTCGACTCATTCTCGTCCTCATCCTCAAAATGAAAATCGAGGATGAGGATGATTTTACGCAACGATTTCTTCAGCAGATATTCAATGATGCCCTCCGTGCGGGCTGACAACCGGCGCTATGGCGATGCCGGGACAGCGGCGGGTTTGTAATCCTCGTTGAGTTCGAGCCGCAGATAATCATAGACAACGCCGGTAGTAAGTTCGCCGGCGGGAACGGTGAGCTG
>CAYPTV010000419.1:0-3213 GCA_964413505.1 uncultured Bifidobacteriaceae bacterium
AGATGCGGCGCAAGCAAAATGGTCTGGCGCACTTTTTTTCGCGGCAGCAGGCGAGCGAGGAGATTGAAGCGTCCCGGCAATATTTTTTGGAGTTCGATTTCAAGTCCGGCGTGCGCGGCGACTGAGGCGAGAAAATCCGCGACGTTCTTTTCGCCGGCGTGCGGGTGGCGCGGCGGCAGAAAGGCAGGATTCACGCTGGGCAGCGCGATGAGTTCGGCCAGAAGCTTTTCCGTGCGCGTCATGCGTCAACAGCCTAATCGCCGTGCCCGCGATTGTCGAGAATTCAAAGGCTGCTGCCGGCAACCTCGCATTCAACAAAATGAATGCGCCTGCTGGCAGCGCATGATAAATTTTTCGCGCTACTATGAACGACTCAACCATATCCGGGCTTCTGCGGAAACTTGAAATCCCCGGACGCGTCGCCATTTCAACCGGGCATGGCGGCCTGCCGAAAATCAACGTCAAAACCGGTTTCAGCACGGCCGAAATTTATATGCATGGCGCGCATGCCACGGGCTTCCAAAAAAAAGGCGAACCGTCGCTGCTTTTCATGAGTTCTAAAAGCTGGTTTGAGCCGGGCAAGCCGATCCGCGGCGGCGTGCCGGTCATTATTCCGTGGTTTGGCAATCGTGAAGGCGAACCCTCGCATGGCTTCGCGCGCATAACGGAATGGCAGCTCGTCAAAACCAGCGTCGCACCGGACGGGGCGGTGACGCTGCAATTTGCGCTGCCGGAAATTTCACGCGAAGCCTGGAAAAATCTGCGCACCGAATTCATCGTCACCGTCGCCGACACGCTCTCGATGGAACTGGTCGCCGCGAACGACGGCTGCGACGAGACCCTGGAAATTGAAAACTGCCTGCACACTTATTTTCAAGTCGGCGACATCGGCGCGGTTTACTTGACTGGTTTGCGAGATGCGCCCTTCAATGATTTCGCAGCCGGTGAAACCGGCACGCGCAAAGTGGAACACGATCCGGTTCTGCGCATCGCGAAGGAAACCAACCGCGTTTATCCTGATAACACCGCGACCGTTGAAATCCACGATGAAAGTCTAAAACGGATGATCCGCGTGGAAAAATTCAATTCCCAGTCCACCGTGATTTGGAATCCGTGGACGACGCAAAAATTGCCGGACGATTTCGATCCGGCCGAACACAAGCACATGGTCTGCGTGGAATCCGGCAACGTGAAGCAGAATAAAATTTCACTCGCGCCGGGAAAGACTTCGGCGTTGAAAGTCGTTTTGAGCAGTGCTCCGCTGAAATGATTTCGCTTTCCGAAATTCAGCCGGGTGGCGGTGACTTGGTTTCGCAGGTCGAACAGATTTTTTCGCCGAGCGGAATTCTCTCCAAGGCGAATAATTTTGAATTCCGCCCGCAGCAGCAGGAAATGGCCGTGGCCGTGGCGCGGGCTTTGCAGAACCGCGAACATCTCGCGGTGGAGGCCGGAACCGGCGTCGGCAAGTCGCTGGCGTATCTCGTTCCGGCGATTCTTTTTGCCGTCGCGCAGAAAAAAAAGGCAATCGTCTCGACACACACGATCAATTTGCAGGAGCAGCTCACCGAAAAGGATTTGCCGATGCTCACAGGCGTTCTGGCCGCGTTGCCGGAGCCGGTGAAATTCAATTTTACGATGCTCAAAGGCCGCGCGAATTATCTCTGCACGCGCCGGTTGCAAAAGGCGATGCAGCAGAGCGGGAACCTGTTCACGTCGTCCGAGGCCGAGGAATTGCAGCGCATCTACGAATGGTCGAAGACGACCAAGGACGGCAGCCTGTCGGATTTTTCCATCGAGCCGGACGCAAAAGTCTGGGCGCAGGTCTGTTCCGAGCGTGGCCTTTGCTCCCCGAAAACCTGCGGTTACCAGTCCGATTTCAGCAAGGACCACGACGTCTGTTTTTTTCAGCGGGCACGGAACAGAATTCTTTCATCCGACGTTTTGGTTTTGAACCACACGCTTTTCTTTACATTGCTCGGCGGTGTGGACGAGGAAATGGAGGGCGGAATTCTATTCAAAAACGACTTTGTGATATTCGACGAGGCGCACACGATGGAAAGCGTCGCCTCCCGGCACATCGGCCTGAGCGTGTCGAGCGGGCAGGTGCGTTATGCGCTGAACCGGCTGTGGAATCCGCGCACGGAAAAAGGCCTGCTTGCGACCTTGCGGAAAGGGAATGCCGTAAAGCTTGTTGCCGATATTTTGGGCGAGTCGGACAAGTTTTTTGAAAACGTCGAGACGGCGTGCGAGGAAATTCAAGCGACCGCAAAACCCAAATTTTCCGGCGGCGAAAATTCTTCCGCCCGCCGGCGCGAATGGAAGGAACTGCGCATTCGTCGCGCGGAACTCGTGAAAGACAATGTCACGCTGCCGATCCAGCGGTTGCGCGAAGCCGTCAGTGAACTGGTCAAGACAAGCGAGGACAAGGACATCGGGCAGGAACTCATCGAATGCAACCGCCGGCTCGGCGAATTGAAGGCGGAAGTCGCGGAATTTTTGAGCCAGGGGGCGGACGACCATGTCTACTGGGTCGAACGCGGCGGCAAATCGCAGCGGAATCTTTCGTTGAACGCCGCGCCGGTGGATGTCGCCGATTATTTGCGCCGCCGTCTTTTTGAAAGCGACACGAGCATCGTGATGACGAGCGCGACGCTTGCCACGAATACAAAATCGCAGAGCGGGTTGAATTATTTCTCCCACCGCGTCGGCTGCGAATCGGCCACGCAATTGCAGGTCGGCACTCCCTTCGATTATGAAAGGCAAATGAAGCTGTATGTCGCAAAAAAAATGCCGGATCCCCGTGAAGCCGGTTACGCAGACGCATTAATCCACCACGTCGAGCATTTCGTGAAGCAAACTCACGGCAAGGCGTTCGTGCTGTTCACGAGCTACAAGCTGATGCAGGAAACTGCCGGGAGAATGCAGCCGTTTTTCGACGGGCTTGGCCTGAAATTGTTTGTTCAAGGCACCGGCACGCCGCGCTCCACGATGCTGGAAAAATTCAAGGACGACGTGGATTCGGTGCTCTTCGGCACGGACAGCTTCTGGCAGGGCGTGGACGTGCCCGGCGAGGCGTTAAGCAACGTCATCATCACGCGGCTGCCGTTCGCGGTGCCGGATCATCCGCTCATTGAGGCGCGAATCGAGGCGATTGAGGCGCGCGGCGGCAATTCCTTCGGCGAATTTTCCCTGCCCGAGGCCATCCTGAAATTC
>CAYPTV010000420.1:0-3210 GCA_964413505.1 uncultured Bifidobacteriaceae bacterium
CAGCATTCCCAATGGTTCGGGCACTTGGCGCTTTCGCAGACCGTGTGCAGCTTCAGCTCGTCGAGCAGCCCGCGCGTGCGCGCGAAGCTGTCCGAAGTGGGCAGCGTGATGCGCAACCATTCGGGGAGGCGTGGGCGCGGTTTCAATTCAGTCGTCGTCACAAATTTATTTTAACCACAGATTAACACGGATGGACACAGATAAAAAACAAACACATCCGCAGATTGCCCAGATTTTCGCAGATGAATTTTTGCGTAAGTTCAAATCTGCGTGAATCGGCGAAATCTGCGGAAAACTTTTTCCATCCGTGTTTATCCGTGTCCATCCGTGATTGAAATGTTTTTGAAAAACCCCGGCAATTCTTCCGGGCCGAAATCCGCCAGCACTTTGCCCTCCACCTCCAGCACCGGCGCAAGTTCCTGGCCTGATATGCGGACCATCTCGGCAAACGCCGCGTCGTCCGCGATCACGTCAATCTTCTCATATTTGACATCGTGGTCGTCGAGCCAGCGCATCGCCTTGTGGCACCAGCCGCAATACGGTTTGATGAACAAACGGATTTTCATTTGCATTAATGTTTAAGGACGGAGTTCAACCATGTCGCCGGCCTCCAGCGGCACGACTGCGCCGTTCAACAAAACGTTCGGATCCAGCGTCGCGCTTTCGCCGTCGCGCGTGATGATGATTTGTTTTGGCGCGCGCGAGTCCAGATAATTCGCCGTGGCGATGGCCTGTGTCAGCGTCAATCCCGCGACCCACGGCACTTTCGGATTTTGCACCGGCCCCATAATTGTCACGCTGGGAGCCTGCTCCTGCTCCTGTTGCAACGCCGCATTCTGGCCGGCCAGAAAAGCCGCCTGCTCCTGCGCTCTTGCCTTGGACCGCGTCGTGCAGCCGCCTGCGGCCAGCGCAATCAGCAAAATGACCCAGATAAATTTCATCCTTCATTCCAACACCGTTGCCTCGCAAAATGTTTCGGGTGGCTGAAACTATTTTGGTTGCAGGGAATCTTTCCACGCTGCAACTGCCGTCTTGATTTCCGCAGCGCAATTCGCCTTTGGTTTTACAAACCGTGGCGTGAACCACGGGAACAACCCGACCAAATCGTGTATCACCAATATCTGTCCGTCGCAATCCGCGCCGCTGCCGATGCCGATGGTGGGGATGGCAAGTTTCTCGGTCAATTCCTTTGTCACCGGCGGCGTGACGAGTTCCAGGACAATCGCGAACGCTCCAGCGTCCGCCAGAAGCCTTGCATCTTCGAGCAGCCGTTGTTGTTCCGATTCAATCTTGCCCTTGATGCGATAGCCGCCTTCTTCAAGAACGTGCTGCGGCAGCATTCCGAGATGTCCGCAAAACGGAATTCCTGCGGCAACGATTGCTTTCACTTGCGGCAGAATTTTTTTGCCGCCTTCGGCCTTTACATATTCCGCGCCGGCGGCCACCAGCAGTCTGGCATTTTCAACAGCGCTGGAAACCGTCTCGTAGCTTTTGAACGGCAAATCCGCACCAAGCAGCGCGTTCGGCTTCGCGCGCGCGGCGGCGCGGACATGATGCTCCATTTCTACCATCGTCACATGAGTCGTGTCGGGATAGCCGAGCACGACCATGCCTAGAGAATCGCCAACGAGGACGAGCGGAACGCCCGCCTCGTCGAGCAACTTCGCCATCGGATAATCATACGCCGTGAGCGCGGCAATCTTCTCGCCACGAACTTTCATGGCGCGAATCGTTTCGATGGTGATTTTAGAATTCATCGTCGTAGCGGCATCTCGGCAGAGTGCCGCAAATTATATTTAGATGGCGGCGCTCTGCCGAGTCGCCGCTACGGAGCAAAACTTTTCAGCAATTCTTCTGCGCTCGTCGTCGCCGTGCCAATCTTGCCGACGACAATTCCGGCGGCGTGATTCGACAAGATCGCCGCCTCAACCGGCGAAGCGCCGGCGGCGATTGCCAGTGTAAAAGTGGCGATGACCGTATCGCCCGCGCCGGAAACGTCGAACACTTCCTGCGCGACCGTGGGGATGTGAAACGGCTTTTGACCACGCTGACAGAGCAACATGCCGAACTCGCCGAGCGTGATGAGCAGCAGCGCCGGATTCAATTCCTTCAGCAATCTTTCCGCGACGAGCATCAGGTTTTTGTCCGCGAACGGATTCGCATTCCGTGTCTCGTCCGGCAAACCCGCGAGTTCAAACGCCTCCTTGCGGTTCGGCGTGACAAGCGAAAGATTGCTCAAATTCAGATGATGCACCGGCTTGGGGTCGAGGCTTAACCACACGCCGCGCGCGTGGCAGAGCGACTTGATCTCATCCAACAACAACTGCGTCACCACGCCCTTGCCGTAATCGCCCACGATGACGGCGTCGGCTTTCGCCAGTTGCGGTTCCAGTTTCGCCAGCAGGCTGCCGGCCAGCTTTGCGTCCAATCCGCTGCGCGTCTCGCGGTCAATGCGCACAATCTGCTGCTTGTGCGCCACGACGCGCGTCTTGACGCTCGTGTGCCGCGATGAATTTGCCACCAATCCGCCGCAGCCGATTTTTTGCTCCAGCAACAGCTTTTGCAATTGCTTGGCGGCATCATCGCGGCCAATCGCGCCGAAAAGTTCCGCCGGAACATCCAGTGCGGTCAGGTTGCGCGCTACGTTCGCCGCGCCGCCTGGCATGAAGCTCTCGCGCTCGAAATCCACAACCGGCACCGGCGCTTCCGGCGAAATGCGCGACACCCCGCCCCAGATGAACTGGTCGAGCATCACATCGCCGACCACGAGCACACGCGCTTTAGTTGCGGCGGATAAAATCTGCCGCGCGCGCGATGCGGATAGTTGTTTTGCACTCATATTTTTTAACCACGGATTAACACGGATGGACACAGATGACAAATCCTCCGGCGGAGCGCGGCTGTGTGCGCAGCATCAGCCGCAGCAATTGCGAACGCGCTGCGGCTGAGTCTTCGACCACAGCCGCGCTCCGTAATCCGTGTCCATCCGTGGTTGAATTTAATTTAGAAACGCCGTCAACGGGCTCGTCGCGCTCGCGGTTTCCTGCGTTGAACCCAGGCCGGATTCAAACGCCGCGCGTCCGGCTTCAACTGCCATCTTGAACGCGACGGCCATCTTGTTCGGATCGTTCGCCACGGCGATGGCGGTGTTCACCAGCACGGCGTCCGCGCCCATTTCCATCGCCTCGGCGGCGTGGCTTGGCGCGCCGA
>CAYPTV010000421.1:0-3204 GCA_964413505.1 uncultured Bifidobacteriaceae bacterium
GCCCCTACGGAGCTTAAACCGATGCGGATGATAAACTACAAAGATGCCGCGCCTGTGGCGCTTATGGTAGGGCGGGCAGTCCTCTGCCCGCCGCGAGCGTGGTGAGAAATCTGCGGGTGTGCTCCGCATTCCGACGTGGAGTGCGATGGCATGACATCGCTTTCGCGATGACGGAAATCAGACTTGTCGCAAAGGTTTTGGGATGGGAGCAAGGCGGACATCGCATGAAGGGAAAATTAGGAGTGATCCGTTTACTGAGGTTGACGGATCTGCACAGGATCAGTATTTTCCCCGCCTGTGAGCAGCCATTACAAAATTGTCGTTGCAAACCAGGCGGTTTCGAATGTCAAATGTGCTGATTTTACGAATCCCTTTCCTTTAATTTCGCTGGATCATTGGATGCTCCGCGTTAACGCGAAGCCAATTATCAAGACATTTACTGGCAACTACTTTCTGTTGAGCCTGGCCGCCATTCTTGTTTTCGGGGCGGGCTGCGCAACGCGCAATGCGCCCCCGTTCAATTATGCGACGGATGATCAAACACAGACTGCTAAAGATCCATCAGTTCCGACCGGCAAATCCGTCATCTATGTCGTTGAGGATCATCAAATGGGGGCGGAGCAAACAATTCTACAAGTGGATCAAAAAGACGTTTGCAGACTTGCAAAGAATACGTTCTATAGGGCGGTGCTGGAGCCTGGGAGTCACCAGCTCGCGCTCCGCTACGAGGGAAATTGGGTCGGTATTGGCGGTCAGGTTCAGGCACCGATTCGGATAGGAAAAGAACTCATAGTGAATACGGAAGCCGGTCAGAATTATTACTTTGGAGGCACGGTATTTTCATTGGGCAATGAGATGAAAATCAAGTTTGAGAAATTGCCGAATTGGATGGGGCGGAACCAGATTCGGCAGGGCTTTTGTCACCTGACCGGCGAAATCATCAGTCCGTAGCTTTGGTTTCCAAGTGGATAAAAGCGCACCCGAAACCGTTGCCCCATCATTCCCCTGCATGTGAAATGCGCAATGGCACCAACTGCGCATTTGTGATATGTTCCAGATCGTCTTGGATTCGCCTTTCGTAATCGGAAAGACCGAATTCGCCGTTTATGGTCGCTGGCTGCGGTTCCGCTAAATTTGTTGTATAAACAACGGCCATTTTGTCTCCCGCCCGATTCATCCGAAAATAAACCTCGCCTGTCTGCTGGTTGAGCGCGTTTACAAAGGTGATTCTGAGAAACGGCCGGTTCAAATCATATCCCTCTTGCGCCTGCGTTGCCGGCGTCCAGCCAGACATGATGGTCAGCCTCCAATGCGCAGATGCGCCAAGGCGAATCTCGCTTTCGATCTGTTTGCCGTTAAGATTGTCCGGCAGTTCCATCGGAGTGATCTGCACGTTTGTATTGCCCGAGTCCGCCGCGAATTTCCGCGCCGCCTTCTGAACACAGGCTATGGCGAAGGCGTATGGCGAGCGCGATTGACCGTTCAAATTCTCAATCCTGCCGTGCAATTCCGCGAGATCGGCGTAGTTGGTGAAGCAGGCCTGCACTCTGCCCATGAACTTCTCCATTTGCTCATAATATTTTATCTTCTCGTTAAAATACGTCTGCGCATCCATGGCGGGATTCGGCGGCGCTATATAACCCACATAGTAAGTGGGCACATAGACCTTGTTATACTTCTGCAAATAGGCCGAGTAGGCCATCACTCCACCTCCGGATCGTGATGTCTGGCTTAACGCCGCGATCTGCGCCATTTGATGCGCCTGAATCTGTGCCTGCTGTTGTGCGGCCACCGCCAGCGAGAGCTGGGCGATATTGAGCAAAGCCAGCTCCAACTCAACCTTCCCCAATTGCGCTTTGACGCCCGTGACCGTGGTCCGATAAGCCTGTTGCGCTTTTTCAAACGAGGCGTGCGCCTTGTCCACATTATCCTGCGCCAAAAAATAATCGCCCAAGATTTGCGCCAGCCTTCCGTTGACCTCGCACTGTTTATCCGGTATCTCCGGATCCGCCCCCTGATCATACAGCCACAGGGCGATGCTGCTGTTGCCCCACAAAGCCGCTGTTCCCAGCGCTGTCACGTTCACCTTCGATCTGGCGTTCATATCCGCACCAGCCTGCACCAGCCGGATAATCACCCGCAAATTGTCGCCGGTCCCGGAGGCAGAACACGCCAGCGCCGAATCAACACTCGAGATCGCCAGCGGCAAATTATCCCCCGGCCCGGACGCTGCCCACATCAAAGCCGTCTCCCCCAGTTTCGATGCCCGATGCACGTCCGCTCCGTGTTTTAGCATTTCATCCACAATCTCGACGCTTCCTCCCCGCGCGGCCTTCATCAGCGGCGTCACCCCCTGATTATTGCCGTGATTCGCATCCGCACCATGCGCCAGCAACAACTTCGCGATCTCCACATATCCCCTTTCCGCTGCGCAGGCTAGCGGAGTGCTGCCGTCTCTGGTTTGCGGATCCTCGCAGTCAACCTGCGCTCCTTGATCCAGCAATTGCCGCACGGTCTCCACCTTTTCCTCGCGCGTCGCCTGCATCAAGTTTGAATGCGCTTTGATTCCCATTACCCTCGAATAATTGACATCGTTCCCGGCGCATCCTGTTAACAATACGACGACCAATGGCGCCAGAACCGAAAGGCATAATTGCGTTTTCATAAATAGCTGAAGCGTTAGCGCATATAAATATTGCCGGGAAACAGAAAGAATATCCCGTATTCTCGCCCAAACTGGCAAGGGGGAAATCGTGTCGCTGTCGGGCCTTCGCCGCGCCGTAGTGTTTAGATTTTCCAGAATTCCACACAAGTCCCCCGTGCTGTCAGTTTTCATCCGTAGCGTGAGTGGCAGCGTCCGCGCAGGCCGGGCGCGGGGGATGATCCGCGCTATTTTAAAATCAGCGCGGTCTTTGCGGACAGCCACCATGCAGCCATGCAAATGGCAGGACGAGCATCGTCCGCTGATGCATGAGCGGGGCCGCTTGGCAGGGCGGACAGCCCTCTGCCCGCCGCTGGCACGCAACAAAACCGTCGCGCACGGAGTGCGCGCCTCACCCATTCCAAAATCGTGGCAGCGGACGTCAGTCCGCTCATTATTCAAATCGGAAGGATTGGAGCGAACTGGCGTTCGCTGCCACGGGATTTCGAATTCCGCACTTGAACGGCTTTTTCCTGAACCGGTTTTGGATTGACAATTAGGTC
>CAYPTV010000422.1:0-3202 GCA_964413505.1 uncultured Bifidobacteriaceae bacterium
GAAACGGCTTCACGCCCATGTCCACGAGACGCGCGACGGCGCCGGGCGCGTCGTTCGTGTGCAGCGTGGAGAACACCAAGTGGCCGGTGAGCGAGGCGTTGATGGCGATGGACGCCGTTTCAAAGTCGCGGATTTCCCCGAGCATCACGACGTTCGGCGCCTGGCGCAGGATGGCACGCAACGCGGCGGCGAATGTCAGCCCGACCTGTTCGCTGACTTGCACCTGGTTGATGCCGGCCAGGACGTATTCGACGGGGTCTTCGACCGTGATGATTTTGCGGTCGGGACGGTTGATGAAATGCAAGCAGGAATAAAGCGTGGTCGTCTTGCCGGAACCCGTCGGGCCGGTGACGAGCAAAATGCCGTCCGGCAATCCGATGACCTTTTCGAAAGTCTGCTGGTCGTCCTGAAAAAATCCCAGCTCCGGCAATCCGAGCTTCAAGCCTTCCTTGTCCAAAATACGCATGACGATGCTTTCGCCGTGGTTTGTCGGCAGGCACGAAACGCGCAGGTCAATGAACTTGTTTCCGGCCTTCGTCTGGATGCGTCCGTCCTGCGGGATGCGATGCTCGGAGATGACCATGTTCGCCTGAATTTTCAGGCGCGCGATGATCGAGGCCTGCAGCCGTTTCGGCGGAGCCTTGACTTCCTGCATCATGCCGTCAATCCGGTAGCGCAGGCGGAATCTTTTTTCCAGCGGCTCAAGGTGGATGTCCGACGCGCGCAGCTTGAACGCGTCCATGATGATCTGGTTCACCAGCCGGATGAGCGGCGCATCGGCCTCGATCGCCCCGCCGTCGTCGTCCAGTGCGGCGGCCACGTTGACGTCGGACTCCGTCAATTCCTGCATCACGTCCTTGAAGACGCCTTCGTCAATCGCTTTTTTTTCCGCGCCGTAATATTTGGCCAGCGCCGCCTCGATGTCCGGCTCCGACGCCACGCGCAGTTCGATCTCCGCGCCCAGCAGATGCGTCAGCGAATCAACCGTGTTCAAGTCCGAAGGATCGGCCAGCGCGACGGCCACTTTTCCGTCCGCCTTGAAAAGCGGAATGACGCGGTATTTTTTTGCGACGTGGCGTGGGATGATGGAAATGACATCGTCCTCGATTTTCATCCCGCCGAGGTTGACCACTTCCGCGCCGAACTGCGCCGCCTTGGCCTGCGTCACGTCCGCCGGGCGGATGATCTTGTTGGCCAGCAACAAATCCACAACGCCCACGTTGGCGGCCACCGCCTCCTCGCGCGCTTTGGCGACTTCCCCGGCATTTGTAAAGCCGAGGTCCACCAGCAAGTCCAACAGATAATCGTCTTTTTCTGCCACAATGATTTACAGCAAATGTTTTAGTTCTGGAACGCGCACAGAAGTTTTCACCTAAACCGCCAAATGTCAATGCAGAGTCTGGCCTTCCCGCTAAAATCAAACCGCGCACGGTGCCAGAATCGCGTCCGTCATGCCGTGGACGATTTTTTTGTCCGCCGGCACAATCGTTGCCAGAACGCCGCCAAGCTGCGGACGCGCCGCGTCGCCTTCGCCGCTGACAAAATAATACGGACACAGCCGCGCGCGGCCTTTCATCGGCACGACTTCGTTCTTTGCAAAATCAAACCACCGCGCCTCGACCATTTTCGGCTTTTCAAACCGCTGCAAAACGAACGGCGAAGTTTCGAAATTCTTCAGCGCATCATCCACCGCCGCGCTCCAGTCCGCGCTCGACAAATCGCTGCCGAGGAAAACGCCGCGTGCGCCCCAAGCATTTTCCGAGAAGCCCGACACTTTCAGAATAAGGTCGCGCTCCTTCTGCGACATCGTTTTTAATTGTTCCCAATTTGTCAGGTTCAATTCAGGAATCGCCGCGTGCGGCGGCATCGGCGTCGGATCTACGAGCCAGGTGTAGGGAATTATTTTCTTGAGCCGTGCCAGAAAGCCTTCGCCCAGTTCCTGCCGCCAGAAGTTGTGCAGGTTCCGGTTCCACAGCAGCGCGAACAGCATCTTCTCCTCGAACACCGGCTTGGGCGGCGGCGTCAGCCGGATTTTCTTTTCCGCCGCGAGTTCAAAAATCTTTTTTGCGTTCGCCACATTGGGCAGATCGAATAATTCAAAAAAACGATAGGCAGCGTCGCCCTCGGCGAAATTATTGAAAGTTGAATTCCGCACTTCGCACTTCGCGCTTCGAACTTCCTTCGAGAGCCATTCCATTTCCGGCCGATACGTTTTCGCTTCCTCCGAAACGACGATGTGAACCTGTTTCGCTTCGCCAAAAATGCTTTCAAACCCGCGAATCATCCCGTCCGCGCCGCCAATCGGTTCGCCCTTCCCACTTCTCACTTCGGACTTTGAGTAGGTTTGATTCAGCCATCCCGTCAACCCGATGCCGCCCGGCACCGAATCCAGCTCCGTGATGCTGAAACCATTTTCCGTCAGCAAAATGTCCGGGCGGATGACACGCGGCACGTCGTTCTTGAATGCCGCCAAACGCTGAAGCTCGATCAGTTCGCGCGGCTTGCCGAGATCCAGCCATCTCGCGACCCAGTCCGGTTGCTTGCTTTCGACGCTCTTGCGGTAGAGCAGATTGGTCGCGCGATAAAATTGCAGCAGCACGCGCCCGAGCGATTCGATTTCCTTCGCAAGATTTTCGCCGAGCGGAAACGGCGCGGGCGAAATCTTCCATTCCAGCCCGGCGAACAATCCGCCGGCGGGGATTTGTTCGCGGATAAATCTGGCTTGTTCGGCGGCGTTCATATTATGACCACGGAGGAACAAGTTCTCAATTAAATCGCCGGCTGACAAGCGCGCTTGCTGGGGTTGCCTCATGTTTTTAACCGAAAGCGCAAAGCAATTCGTGTCACGAGTTTTTACGACATGACGGATGGTTGCGCTTTGGCCATACTTCTTAAATCATGAAAATCCCTTTTGTCGCTGCCGTCTGCGCGTGCAGCTTTTTGGCGTCCGCATTTGCAGACCAAACGATTGACCTCAAAGGTGACGCCGGCGGCAAGCGCTTTGACGGCATCGGCGCGGTGAGCGGCGGCGGCGCGACGTCCGTTTTGCTCAAGGATTATCCGGCGGAGCAGCGCAGCCAGGTCTTGGATCTGCTCTTCAAGCCGAAATTTGGCGCATCCATGAGCGCGCTGCTCGTGGAAGTTCCAGGCGACGGCAATTCCACGCAAGGCTCCGAGCCGAGCCACATGCACACGAAGGACG
>CAYPTV010000423.1:0-3193 GCA_964413505.1 uncultured Bifidobacteriaceae bacterium
ACCCGCAGCAGCTTCGCCAGACCTGACAGCGTGGGATTTTTTGGATGCGGACTGGGCTGTTCAACCGCTGCGGCTGGGACAGCCGCGCTCCGAATGCCGCAGGGGCGCGGCGCACGATGCTTGCAACACATGCAGTTGCAAACTATCCTGCCCGTCCCTATGGAAAAAGTTGTCATCATCGGATCGGGCTGCGCGGGCTGGACGGCGGCGCTCTACACGGCGCGCGCCAACCTTGCGCCGCTCGTGCTCATGGGCGCGCAGCCGGGCGGTTTGCTCACCACCACGAGCATCGTGGAAAATTTCCCCGGCTTTCCCGAAGGCGTGGACGGTTATGAACTGATGACGCGGATGCAGAAGCAGGCGGAGCGTTTCGGCGCGAAGGCGACTTTTGGCACGGTGGAGAAGGTGGATTTCTCAAAGGCGCCGTTTGAACTGGTCGTGGACGGCGAGAAAGTGGCGGCGGAAACGGTCATCATCGCCACGGGCGCGAGCCACAAGCATCTGGGCGTGCCGGGCGAGGATTTGCTGGAGACCAAGGGCGTGACGTATTGCGCGACGTGCGACGGGGCGCTGCCGGTGTTCCGCAACCAGCCGCTCGTCGTGGTCGGCGGCGGCGATTCGGCGTGCGAGGAGGCGACGTATCTCACGCGGTTTGCCTCGGTGGTGCATCTGGTTCACCGGCGCGATTCGTTGCGCGCGTCAAAAATCATGGCCGACCGCACGCTCGCGCACACGAAAATCAAGCCGGTCTGGGATTCGGCGGTGACGGAGGTTCTGGACGTGAAGCAGGACAAGGTGACGGGCGTGAAATTGAAGAATCTCAAGACGGGGGCGGAAAGCATCTTGCCGTGCGCGGGAGTTTTCATCGCCATCGGCCACGGGCCAAACACGGAAATTTTCAAGGGGCAGGTTGAAATGGATGCGCATGGCTTCATTGTTCCCAGGCGCGGCACGATGACGAATGTGCCGGGGGTGTTTGTGGCGGGCGACTGCGCGGACCAGGTTTATCGGCAGGCGATCACGGCTGCGGGCGCGGGCTGCGCGGCGGCGATTGACGCGGAACGGTTCCTGGCGGCGCGGAATGAGTGACACTGGCAGGAAATCATCGTTTTTTCGTCTTTTATTTCGCATGGGGCCGGTCTAATCTGGCCTGTCACCTTCGCTCAACGCAAAACGTCTGACTTAAACAACCAAAACAGGAAATAATTATGAATAAAATCAAATCCACCCTCGTTGTCGCAGCCTTGCTGCTCTGTGCGTTCCCGCTGATGGCTCAAGAACGGCATGTCAGCCCGCACGAAACCCTTAGCTCGGTCATTGATGGCAACCGAGTCACCATCACTTATGGCCGGCCCTTTGCGATCAAGCCCGGAACGACGGAGGTCCGCAAAATCTGGGGCGGGCTGGTGCCCTACGACAAGCCCTGGCGCATGGGCGCGGACGAAGCCACGACCCTCATTACGCAAAAGCCAATCGTTTTGGGCGGGACGGCCATTCCCGCAGGCGTCTACACCCTTTACATGGTGCCGAGCGAAACCGGCGTTTCCAAACTGGCCGTCAGCACGGGCCTTGGCGGGTGGGGTATTCCGGTGGACACGAAGCATGATCTGGCGCAGGTGGATTTGACAAAGGACCCGCTGGACAAGCCGGTGGAGCAGTTCACGATGGGCGTCGGGAAAAATCCGGGCGGCGGCGGGTTGATCAAACTGATGTGGGAGAGCACGCAGTATTCTGCGGCGTTCACGGTGGTGAAGCAATGACCCCATTTATTCCGGTCTTCGGGCGCCTATTTTGTTTCGCCATTGCCGGCGCGATTTTTGCGGCTCCGGCGATTGCCGGCGATCCGGTTTCTTCCGCGCAAATCCTTCAGGAAATGCGCGAGTTTCAGGAAATGGGCAGCGTGCTTTACGTGGCGGCGCATCCTGACGACGAAAACACCCAGTTGATCACCTATCTGGCGCGCGGGCGCAATTATCGCACGGCCTATCTCTCGGTGACGCGTGGCGACGGCGGCCAAAATGAAATCGGCCCTGAATTCGGGGAACGCCTCGGCGTCGCGCGCACGCAGGAACTGCTGGCCGCACGCAAGATTGACGGCGGACGGCAATTTTTTACGCGCGCGCTGGACTTCGGTTATTCCAAAAGCATGAACGAAACGCTCGCCATCTGGGACCGCCAGCAGGTGGTGGCGGACATCGTGCGCGTGATCCGCACGTTCCGGCCCGACGTGGTCATCACCCGGTTTGTCCCGCAGTCACAGCCCGGCAACCATGGTCATCACAATGCGTCGGCGCTGCTCACGCTGGAAGCCTTCAAGCTCGCGGGCAACCCGGAGGCCTTCCCCGACCAGTTTGCCGACGGCCTTGCGCCGTGGCAGCCGGTGCGCATCCTGCAAAACAGCGGGGGCGAAGGCGCGTTCACGATTGAGGCCGGCGGCAAGGATTCCGTGACCGGCGAAAGTTTTCAGGCGATGGCGGCGCGGAGCCGAGCGCAGCACAAGACCCAGGGTTTTGGCAACGGCGGCGGCGGGCGCGGCGGCGCGGGCGCAGGCACCTGGCGCGAAACTTTTTTGACGCTCGCCGGCGAACCGGCGGCGACGGACATCATGGACGGCATTGACACGACGTGGGCACGCGAGGCGGGCGGCGCGGAAATCGCCCGGCTCGCCGGCGAGGCGATTGCACAATTCCGGCCAGAAAATCCCGCAGCCAGCGTGCCGGCGCTTCTTGATCTTCGCAGCCGCATCGCCGCGATTCCGTCCACTCCGGTTGTTAAAGAGAAAAGCCAGCAGCTTGACCGGATCATTCAGGCGTGCCTTGGGCTTTCGGTTGAAACGGTTGCGCCTGCGGTTGAAATCGTTCCGGGCGAGCAGTTGAAGCTGCACAGCAGCGCGGTCGTCGCCTCCCAGATTCCGGTGAAGCTGGTCGAAGTGCGCGTGCCGGACCTTGACGTGAAAAAAATGGGGGTTGATCTCAAGCCCGGCGTGGCGGCGTCCGGCGACATGACTTTTACAATTCCAAAAGACACGCCGCTGTCGCAGCCGTATTGGCTGCGCGAAGAAAGCACGGCGGGAATGTTCCGGGTGGCGGAGACCAGGTTGATCGGACAGCCGGAAAATCCGCCGCCATTTCCGGTCGAATATGTTTTTGAGGTCGGCGGGCAGACGCTCGTCATTCCCGACGAACCGCTGGCA